>NZ_CP143090.1:0-274155 GCF_046097555.1 Methylomonas sp. DH-1
TAAACGGGGGAATTCTCCGTTTAGGGGGAGTCCTCCGTCTAATTTAGGAGGATCTCATGAAAATACGCAAAGACACAGCGGTGCAGGTTCATCCCAGCGTCGAACAGTTCGATATCTTCGTGATCGATTGGGACGCACTGCCTCAATTCACGGAATCGGAATTCGACGAGCTGCGTTACCGTTTGTTGCTGGCGATGTTGAGTTCGCTGAAAGACTTCCGGGTCTGCGACGAACAAAAGACGGATGCCTTGGAATGGTTGAAAAGTGACGACACGTCGCCGTTTTCGTTTCGAGTCTGCTGCGAATCGGAAGGTGTCGATTTCGAAGTAATGCGTGATCTGATTTTGGATCACTTGAGAATGTAATTTACCGAATCGCATCCCATGTTTCATGGGATGCACCTTATTCCTGGCGGCCTCTGGGGTGGGTTTTATGAGTCAAGCGGAACGTGGCGGGCATTCTCCTTCATTGGAAGGGATTGAATCCAACCGTACCGGCGCGCAGAGGCCGTTCGCGATCATCCATGTCAAACCCCACATTTGCAATCCCGGTTCCCATCATCCGGATATGTCGTGCCGCGCCTGTGGTACCGGCAGCTATGCCGAAGACGCTGCTTCACCCTCTGACAAAACAGACAAACCATGAGCCATTATCGATTAGACGGTATCGAATTCACCGAAGCTCACGAGGAGTTTCAAATCATATTGGCCCGAGCGTACGCCAATAAGCAACGGCCGTTGTGCTTGTGCATGGCGGACGGCGTCGAACTGTATATTGCCTATGCCCATGAACGATATTGGCTGAAACGGATGCCCAATTGCGGCGGCCGCCATCATCCGGGCTGCGAATCCTACGAACCGCCGGCCGAATTGTCCGGCTTGGGTCAGGTGTACGGATCGGCCATCAAAGAAAATCTCGATACCGGCGTTACCCAATTGAAGTTCGACTTTCGTCTGGCTCCGGGGAAAAGCCGAACGCCGGCCCCAGCATCCGAAACCGATGAAGCGGCCAAGCCGACCAGCATTAAAGCGTCCGAAGCCAAACTCGGCCTGCGCGGTTTGCTGCATTATCTCTGGGAGCAAAGCGGTTGGCAGCGCTGGGCGCCAGCGACCGAGTCACGGCGCAATTGGCATGGGTTGCGCAAAGCCCTGTTGGGGGCCTGCGCCGGAAAAGTCGCCAAAGCCATGCCACTGGATGAAATCGTGTTCATTCCGGAAACGTTCATCCTCGAAAGAAAGGATGAAATCAGCGCCAGAACGGCGAAGTCCTTGGCTTGCTCGGACAACCAAAATCGCTTTCGGATGTTGATTGGCGAACTCAAGGAGATCAAGCCGGCTCGTTTCGGACATAAGCTGGTTATCAAGCATCTGCCGGAGCACCCGTTTTATCTAAACGACCAGACCTATAAGCGCATGGTTAAGCAGTTCGATGCGGAATTACTTTTGTGGCGAGGGATCGAATCCAGCCACTTGATTGTTATCGCGACTTTTTCGATTAACCAAGCCGGCTACGCGGAGTTGGACAACCTGAGCTTGATGAATGTCTCGTCGCAATGGATTCCGTTCGAAACGGCCGACGAATTGGCGCTAATCGAGTATTTGGTGGCGGAGGGCCGCTCGTTCAGCAAATGTTTGCGCTACAACCTGGCCAGAACGAAACCGTTAGCGTCGGCGGTACTGGTCGATATCAGAATCCCCTTGGCACTTTATATTGCCCGAGAAGGCGGCGGGGATGAATCAGCGGATGGAATCGATGGTTTGATCGCCGACAGTCAGACGGCGTCGTACATCTGGGATCCAAAACAACCGGGTTTACCGTTCGAACCACAACAGGGGAAACCTCAAATCGCCTATGCCGCAACTGTATAACCTTCAATCCACAACGACTTTAGGAATTGAGGCCTAATTGGTCATGAACACAGTCAATTTAATCGCGATTCTCACGCTTTATCGTCTAGCCGAAGACGGTCTATGGTATGGCTACGGTGCGCACAGCTCGATTCGGATTACCAAAGGCGTGAAAGAGTTTGTCGAGGCCGCCGGACAGACTGAACTATTGGCTTGGGCGGTGTCGGTTTTGCCGCCGCTTTCAAATTGTTATCCGTGGCTCAGGATCGAATTAACTCGCAGCGCCGGACAGGCGTTGTTATCGGTGACCGACGAAAAGGGTAAGCGTGTGACCGAGGATTCCTTGTCGTGGCCCGACCAACAGGTCGGACGTTGGATATTCTACTGGACGGATAGGGTATTACTGTTGTCCGGCGAATATTGAATAAATCCATCAGTCATTAAAAGACAAGCCATCGGCGTTTGCTGAGGCATTTAGATCTTACTCTCTTTATCTAATCTCGGTCGCTTTCATCTTATTCGGAAATCAGGTTGCGAGTGTTGTGATCTGAATACTATTCGCCGGCCCCGCTTTCACAGTGCATATCCGTTCATTTTTGGTGTTGCATATTCAAAAAGCCATGTAACAGTTATTTCGTGATTCGAATATTGCCTATTCGAATAAACCATACCAATAATCCAAATAATGATGGAGCTTATCGATGGCCGCGAATAAAAAAAGTACCATTCAATTTATAAGTTTGCCGATCAGTTTAATATCAATCAAAGAGGGGTTTAATCCCAGGGGTTATTTTAGCGATAGTGAAATGCAGGAATTAAGCGCATCCATTAAAGCTGAAGGGGTCTTGCAACCCATTATCGTCCGACCGCAACCCGACGGAGGAGCTTATTGGGTCGTGGTCGGCGAGCGCCGCTATCGCGCCGCGGTTGCGGCAGGACTGTCCGAAATTCCGGCCGCGGTGCGTCACCTGGACGACAAACAGGCGCGGCTGGTGGCTACCATTGAAAACACCCAGCGAGCCGATATGAGTCCAGGCGAAGAAGCGATCGCGGCCCGAAACGTACTCAGCGACTGCGACGGTGATAGAGCGGAAGCATTACGGTTACTAGGGTGGTCTGCCAAGAAGTTCGAGGCGAGGCTGCTGTTGTTACATGCCTCGACAGAGGTCTTGAATGCCCTGACAGCGAGAGCTATTCGGCTGGGTCACGCTGAATTGCTATGCCAGCTACCGTCCGATTTTCAAAATGCCACGCTGGAGAAATTAATCGAGCACCAGTATTCGGTTCCCGAATTGAAAGCGCGATTGAGTCGATTTGCCAGACCGTTGGAAAGCGCGATTTTCGATCGGACCGAGTGTGCGTCCTGCCATCACAATTCGTATTTGCAAGCGAACTTGTTCGACGAGCATGTTGAAAGCGGCCTATGCGCCAACCCCGATTGTTTCAACCAAAAAACCCAGGATGCCGTCGAAGCCCGGAAGCGCGATTTGCACGACCGGTACGCGGCGGTGTTTCTCGATACCGAAAAGCCGCCGCAGAGCTTTGTGGTCGTGATACAAACGGGGCAAAACGGCGTGGGCAAAACGCAATTCGAAAAGGGGTGTAGTCAGTGTCGACATTTTGGAGCCCTTCTTTCGACCAATCCCAATTCGCCGGGGAAAGTCAGCGAAGACTGTTGTTTTGACCTGGATTGCCACGGCCAAAAAGTGCGGGGTTATCAAGCAAGCTTATCGAATCCGGGTTCATCCACGATGACCGGGAATACAGCCGCAGCGACGGGTGCCGATGCGAAGAAGGGCGCCAACCCCGGCCGAGCCGATTCGGCTCAAAAGCCATCGGACGGAACCAGCGGCGCCACACCGGGTAAAGTGCTCGAACACATCGAAGGCTTTTTCCGAGATACCGGCGCCAAATACATTGTCCAACATCGGCACGGTAAACTGTTGGTCAACAGTTATGCATTATACCGGCTAGTGCAAACTACCTTTCCCAAAGAGGCCTTACCGATTGCCGCCGGAACGAAACAAGCGAGCTGGCCGATGTTCGGCACCCTGCGCGACTTTGTCGACGCATTCGGCTATCTCAGTATTGAAGAAATGATGGCCTTCAACGAGAGGATACTGACGCATTTGCTGGGACAGCATGAACGTATCAACACCACCATTAGCAAAGCTTGGGCGATGGGTTCCGCCGGGGTTTGCAAGTTCATGAATATTGCGCTCCAGGACGAGTTTATCGTAACCCGCGAGTTTCTGAGCGCTTTCACCAAATCGGGGATGGAGGGTTTGTTACGGGAAGCGATCAATGGAAAAGGGGTGGCTTTTGTCACCTATTACGAGGGTATCAACAAGAAAAACACCTTCGCCAACCTGATGAAAAAGAAAAATGGCGAAATTTTGGACGAGGTCTTTGGCTGTGGCTATGACTTTGCCGGATTCGTCCCGGCTTGCGTTATCCAATTCATGGGAGAGGATAAACCCGTCTCCGATCCGAACTCAACGCACACAGCCGCTACGACCAGCAGCGCGTTAGCTTTGTCGGCGACCAACAGCATCCCTGAGTCGGGTTGGTTCGATGTCGATGACGACGAGCGCATCGCCAACCAAGACTACACACTAGACCCTGAATTAGAGGTTTAACCATGTTTGCACAGTTCGAAACAATTTTAGGCGATGGCGAAAGAATCGATTTTTCCATCTGCCGCCAAGGCAATCGTTTAACAGTGTTGATTCAACCCTGCTTCAACGGGCCTGCCTCCGGCATTGACGACCCGCAATTGCAACAGGTCAGAGCGGCCATATCTATGCCGCTTTGCGTCACCGATATGGCCGCGAATCTGGACCGGGATTTTCCGGCCTGTTTAATGCAGTACGTGGACGGGGTGTCGGATGGCAAGAGTGAGTTTGCTCAGGCGATGTCTCGCATTAGAGAGGCCGCAAAAATAGCCAATAGTCTCACAACGGCATCGACCGCGAACGAGAAGGCAGCGCAAACGCCAAAAAAAGCCGAGGACGACGACAACGACACGGCGCCGGTCGGCGCCAATCTTCCCACCGATAGCAAAAGCTTATTTTTTTGAGGTCAGCCAATATGTCCGACGCCATTGTGACAAGACCCACACGTGTATTCAAAATGGGTGCGATCAGGCTGGCCGATCCGGCCCCGAATTTGCCGCCCATCGATGCCGTCAAACTCTACGAAAAAGCCTATCCGCATTTAGCGAATGCGGTGCTGGGCGAGCCGCAACTGATCGGCGATGAATTGCACTTTCCGATTAAAACCCATGAAGTCAAAACCAAAGGATAGTGCGGGTAATCTTGCCCTATTACAGCAGTGGGCGAGTGGTTTGCCCACTACCGATGACAGCGACAACGGCCTAATGGATTCTAACGTATGTGTTCTGTTCCTGCTTTCGAGAACGATCAAATTGAAGCGAACGGCGTTAACCCATGTCCCCGCGCAAACCTTGCCCTTGATTTGAATGTATTGTTTAAGGAAGTGCGCCTGGACTTCGACCTGCGGTCGTTGATTGACGGGATTGTCGAACAGCAAGCGATCCAGTTATTCCGGCAGAACAGAGCAGTGTTCAGCACCGCGATACTGTTAGCTTATGAAATGGGCTTGGTAACGCCAGCCGAAATTGACGAGCACTTCGCCGGCGGATCACAGGCGCTTACAGGGCTGTACCGGGAAAGTTTAAAGCGGATTGACGCCAAGTTGAATGCGGTCGCGCAAGCGATCGTCGGCGAGGATGACGACGATTTTGAAGTGATCGCCTTCGAGTTCCGAGTCAGGGAAGATTACGGCCGTAGCGAGGCCGGCCCACAGCCCGTGGATTTGGTGATGGCCCTGAATGCGCGATTCACGCAGTTGGATTTGATCGAAGTCGATCGGGCGTTGGCGAAGGTGGTTATTGGCTGTATTCGCTATATCCAAGATTTCGGCGAAATCGGCATCTGTGCCTGCGATATCCAGCGGACGGGGATTGGCTTTTTCCTTGAAGACGAGCTGAGCGAATTGAAAGCCGAAATCAATGGTGGCAATAACGCCAGCGATCGGGAACTCGCCGAGTTGTTTCTAGAACGAGGCCAGTATCCCTTCAGCGAATTCACTGATGATGCGGATTATCTGGAAGAGCGCATCGAATTACTGCGGCGAATCATTAACAATGACCCGGAGAAACTCTTCGGCGACATTCCGGATTTGAAAGGTATTCGAGCGTTTCATCGCTTACACAAGCAGCAGGACGCTTATGTCACCAGCCCCTGGTGGCCGTTTATCGAAGAAAGCCTCGCGTTTATTCGGTTCGTTGAAAAAATAAAAAAGAACCATCACCCCGAATTCACGATATTTGACTCCACCGGGTCTTTTTATAGCGATTGCGGCATTGGGGTGGGTCATGCTATCGGCTTTGGCTTTGACTGGGAAGATACACTCGCTGCCGAACTGTACGAAGACATTGCCAATGCCGGTGAAACGCCCATGAGTTCAATCGCGTTGAACCCTATTGCGTTAAACCAGACCGCTGACAAACTGATGATACTGGCTAAAGCGAGAGGGTTAATTCGGTTGGCCGAAATGATTCAAATAAACCAGCAAGGTGACGATGACTGAATTTTTTGCACACTGTGTCGAACCGTCGGCCAGAATTAGCCCGATGACCGCCATTCTCGTTCACGAACTGAAACATATAGGGACTGGGGCGAGCGGCGTTAGCGGTAGCAGACTGATTTCATCCGCGCATGAGTTTTTCGAGGGCGATGACGGTAAGCTGGTCGTGGGCGCCGGCAAGCTAATGGGGCGTGACGATCTGGAAAACTTGCTCCGGGAAATCCTGAATAGATCGCTGCGAAAAGCGACGCTATTGCCAACGGCGGTGGTCTCGATCAGCAGCACGCATATCGCATGGACGACCCCGGCCGCAGTTCGCCCCATGATATTCAAGCCGGTAGGATTGAAGCCGCAAACGCTGACGGTGCCTTGGCCGCGTTTACTGATGGTGGCTAACAGCAACAGTCATTTCTCGGTTGCGGCATTAGCGAGCAACCGGAGGATTACGGCGCATACGAAGCTCTACCACGCGCCCTTGATGAACGTTAATCAGGTTGGCAGAGTGTGTACTGGCAGTGCGCCATTGCCGGATTATTGCGATGCCGAGCAATTAACGGCCTGGGAAGCGGTAATGTTCGAAAGCGCATTCACCCATGTCAATCATCCGCATAGCCTGAAAGTCGGCCATCAAGCAGACGCCGTCGAAACCAAAGACTGTTTCAAATTCTGGGCCGATCTGGCCACGCAAAACACAGTGCGATTTCCAAACAGCGCATTAAACCCGTTAAAAATGTCCGTTACAGACTTTATCAGCAGACACGCATAGGCAGACTGAAGATGATGATGAATGCCTATCTAACCGACCCGCGCGACCGGATTTTGTTTGGTGAAACGCCCACCTATATGCAGCCGCTGTTTGGCGAAAAGCTGCCGGCGCCGGAACTCGGCAAACACCGCTTTGTGATTGGCCAAGAAGGTGTGGTGTTAGAGGCCATCAATGAAGTGTTCGAAGTCAGGCTCCCGGTGGCTCAGTCGATCATCAAATTGCCCTATGGGGTTCTTGGGGCGCAAGGCGTTCGGCTTCGACATGGGGCGATGCCGTTTCGGTTATTGGAAATCATTGAGCAAAAGGCCACGTCGGCCTGCCCCGACGAGTGGGCCGGATGGGTGGTTTGGGATGTTTTGCACCAGGGCTACGCATTGATCGAACCCGAGATTCTAAGCGTCGGGCCAGGGCATGTGTCCTATCGCAACGAATTGCCTGAAGGTAGTGCGATCGTCCTGGATGTGCATACCCACGGCCGGATGCCCGCGTTTTTCTCAGGAGTGGACGATGTTTCCGATCGGCACGGTTTTTATGTCGCCGGAGTGATCGGGCATTGCCACGATCGTAAAAATTACGCTACTCGAATGAATGTAAACGGCCATTTTTTCGATTGCGAGGATTTCAGGTTGTTTTTTGATTAAGTTCTAGATCGGATTCAGATCGGGAGTAGTCGGACATGATTATTATGTTGGAGCAAGACAAAAAAGGCGGCTTTTCAAAAAAACCGTACATTGAGGTAATAGGGCCAATGACACGAATTATTTGGGGCTGGTGGTCTGTTGCCGTATTTGAAAATTGCGGCATTAACGATGTCAGCCGAGTGTTCAGAGCGCACGAACGCGACTTGTTGGTCAGCCAAGGGCGCCTTGAAAATAATAGGCCAGCAAGCTAATGGCTTATTCTAATTGCATCAGTGATGAACCGGGTAGTATTTAACACTACGTTTGAAATTGAATATGAAACCGACTATGTTTAAATTCTATACCCCCGCAAACTGGCTTGAAAATCGCGTTAAGATTGCGCTGATTGGCGTTGGTGGCACTGGATCGGAAGTATTGACCAGTTTGGCGAGAATCGATTATGCGATCCGCGAATTGGGACATGCCGGTTTTCATGTGACGGCATGGGATGGCGATCAGGTCGAAAGGCCTAATATTGGCCGGCAGGCCTTCTATCCGAGCGATTTAGGCCACAATAAAGCCGTACTCACCATTCAGCGTATTAATTATCTCTATGGTCAGGATTGGATCGGAATTCCTGAAATGTTTTCTATTGAATGCAATAAGCCGGAATATTTCGATCTGGTTATTACGTGTGTGGACGTGGCGCAATTTAGAGCCGATTTAAGCCAGTGTTGCCGTTCTAAACACTGCAGAACGCTATGGTTGGATACCGGCAATGGCGCACATACCGGCCAAGTGATTTTAGGGCGGTTGTCGCATCACGATGATTGCCAGATTACCTTGCCGTCCGTATATGATTTTCACCCCGAATTGAATGGAATGGTCGATTCGAATACACCGTCTTGTAGCATGGAGGAAGCATTAGCCAGCCAAGAGTTACCCATTAACCGCGCGATCGCAAATGTGGCGATGCAACTGATTTGGGGTTTATTGCGCAATGGCGGCTTAAATTGGCAAGGTGCCTATCTTGATATTACAAAAGGCTCGCAAATACCGATTAACATCGCTTAGTCTTTTTCAGAAATACGGATGACGATTCTTCATTTTTATCGTATATTAATAATGTCGTTTCTTTCTAACGTTATTCTTATGTGCGGTATTTACCTGGAACGCCATGATGCGGATTCGAATATTCATCGATTCTATGCGCTGACGATATCGCCCGGTATTTTTAGCGACTGGTCTTTAGTAAGGGAGTGGGGCCGGGTTGGATCGCCCGGAACCGTGCGTTCTAATTGGTATGAATCGGAAGAAGAGGCGATAAAGGCTCAAAATGATATACTGCGAACAAAACAGCGCAGAGGCTATACGTTAGCCGCGATAACGTGTTAATACTTTAGTTTCTCTATTAAGGAATAAATAATGCTTGAATTTGATGGTAAATCCGAAGGCGAATTGCTCGATATTATCAATAGCGCAAAAAGTCAGCTCAGTGCGAGAATCAGCGAAAAGCGAGAACAGGTGATCGCTCAAATTAAAGAATTAGCGGCTTCGATTAATGTGTCGGTGGAGATTATTGATGCCACCGTGAAAACAAAAGCCTCTCGCAACCCCCAAGTTGCACCGAAATATCGCAACCCGGCTAATGCAACCCAAACCTGGACAGGTCGTGGTGTTGCGCCAAAATGGATGAAGGAATTATTAGGGGCCGGGCGGAGCAAAGAGGAATTTTTAATATGAGTTCTCCGGCTCATTCCAGGCGGGCTTTGTACGGCCGTAGCTAGATCCGCCCAGGACTATGCGTTCTAAAGCTTGCGTTCTATTCGGTTTGTTGGCCAGTACGGGTCTAAACGGCTGCGCGACTCACATTGCGCTAAAACCTGACGCCGACGATCGGGCAAAAAAATATGTGGCCTGCCGGGAGGAAGCCGACAGTCTGTATGCCGTTACGCCAAGGTACCCAACGCTTAGTCGTTATCCTTGGCGGGCATATTCGCCGAACACGCCGGCTTTTCGGTTCAATATGGGCGATACCTTGGACGACGGCGATCTGGATGTCGCGGCCGTCGGAAAGCTTCCTTGTTTCAGACAATCTCCGCCGCCCGGTGTCGAGCTTGACGAGCGGATCTGGGGGCAAATTCTCAGAGAACGCGAGTTCTTAACGGCTGGTGAGTATTTCCAGATGTGGAAGTTATGCGGGGGTGGTAAAAAATACCAGTTTCTCGATGAATGTCCGCAATACCAAATCAGGGCCGACTTGTGCCAAGACCAAGGTCGAAATTGCAAACTCGATATGACCGATTTAACGGATGAAAATCGAAAAATAGCAATGAATGCGTACTTGCGCAGCTGGCTCGTTAAAACGTTGCGCAAGGAGGGCCGCATTGATGACAAGGGTCGCATCATTCGTGGCAATAGGCCAAATTATCTTCAATGAAACTATTAGTTAGAGTTTATCGGATTGCGCGGACATGCTAGTATCCGGTTTGTTCGTTTGGTATTGCTCGATGTACTGCCGAATGATCTTAATCGGTGCACCGCTTCAGCTACTCGCAAAGTAGCTGGGCGACCATAGAGCGCCACACCACAACCTCTTTCGGATGTTCTGATAATAATTTTCCGACTGGAAATGCCTATCAAACTGAGTTTTATCGTGGCAAATTTTGCCAAACGAGGCCAGAAAATCCGGTCCCTAAGCGCGGCCAAGTTCGAACCCGTTACTATTGTAACGTATTATCAATATTATGTTAGCCCATGACCGACACCTCCAAAATCCAACAACTTGTTCCGATCGCGAACCGGATTCTAACCGCCGAAAATTTCCGCCGGCTGTCCGACGTGCCGCCTGAGGTGGAATGGTACGCCAACCTGACATATCCGCAAACCCGCCGCGTTTATCAAAATGCCGTTGAAGACTTTATGCGCTTCGCCGGCATCCAACGACCTGAAGAATTCCGCGACGTGACTCGTGCCCATGTCATTGCCTGGGGGGACGATTTGGGTGATCGTGTCCTAAATGGTACAACTATTAGGCACCGGCTATCGGCCTTTACTTTTGCGACAGAAACGCCGTTGCCAATAATCCAGTCTAAGGCGTAAAACGACCGAGTCGGGCCTGGATTGGCCACACCGGCTTAACCGATACTCTGCCGTCGCCAACAGCATTTGCAGGTGTATATTTCCTATCACATCAACCCAAGTGGCTATGCGGCACCAAACGACTAGGCAGAGCCATTTGGAAGAAATGGAGTGGTTACGATCGTCGCAGCCCAGTTGAAACCAAAATGCGTTGCTTCAAGCTGCTGGGTGAACGGGTCAAAGCGCGTATTTTTAATAGCCAAGTCGCTGAGTTGCAAATTCGAGCCGCGATATCACCAAATCTGTTGGCTTCGTTACTCGGGATTTTTGAAAATCACTGCCCAGTAAGCCAAATTAATCCCGAGCCGAGTGATACTCATCGCGGGGAATGGATACAATTGCTATTGGTTAGCTTGGTCTGTTCTTCCTTGCTGTTTCAAGTCACCTATTCGGCAGCCATAATCCCCGCTTGACGGGGCATATAGCAGGATACCTGCTCGTTTGCGGATACTGGGCGGTTTTGGCTTGCCGTTAGGCAAGCTCTATCTGGAGCCGTGGTATGTTCTGAAATGGGCGGAGGTTATGGAAGCCCAGTCAATTTAACGCCGAGCAAGCGGGCGATTGGCGACAAAGCGAATAGCCCTATCGCATTGCCCGATTGGACTTAAGGACAAGTTTGTTCGAAGTAGCGATTTGTGAAAATTGGCTAACGCCGATGATCATCAGTAAGATGCGCGGCAAAAACCACAAACCCATCGGCAACCAATTTTAGAGACTAACAGATGGCGCGAAGGGAATCGACAAACGACACGGAAGGTTTTGCCTGCCCACTCGACCACCACGCTCGGCATCGATCCGGATTCACCTGCCTGCCTCACTGGAAAAACCTGAACCCAATCGTTATCGGCGTAACTTCGAGAAAGGTCGGCGGCAACCTGGGCGACATCAACCTGATCCAGGATACCTTCCACAGCCAGTTTACCGACCACCTGGATACCAGCGCCGTCGCTACCCTGCCGTACATGCAGGCCTGTCCTGAGCGGAGTCGAAGGGGCGCGAGACAAGTCCGCAGCCTGCGCGAAGCGGCCAGCGTCAGCACCACCTTGGCGGGCCTGCTCAGCCAATTCGCTTGTGCCGGTTGTGCCAACCAGCAAGCCCTGCTCGATCAAATCCTCGACGCCTGGAGCGACACCAGCACCCTGGCCGCCACCTATGGCGGCCACAGCCTGACCATCAACATCCAGGACGTCGCTACCGGCAGCGCGGCCTACACCGCCTGGGCCGACGAGCTGACCATCCTGGAACACTTCAACGGCCGTACCGGCAGTGAATGATGAGGATTGGAGATTGACGGCATGAAAAGCCCAATAAAATATAACCTGACCCTGCTTATGAGTGAAACAAATGAATAATGACAGAAAACTGTTGAGCAACTTTTTTTTAAGATGGAATCCAATCACGTTGTTAAATAATGCAAGAAAAGATTATTTGGCAGCATGGCGAAACTATAGTGCGATTTTTGGCAATCGCGTAATCGTTGTCGGTTTAGGCGCCATGTTTGCTCTGATAGTTTTATGCGTCGATTTGAATGACTATTTATTTAATCCGCCGTTAACTCTTGAGCAAATGAATAAAGATACAGGCAGAGTGATAGGTGTTGACAGTATCAGAAAACAGCCTGCATATTCTATCTTGTTGGACGTTGATGGCCGTCAAGAAAGATTTAGAGTTAACTTTGGCGATTCTCGCGTAAAAAAATCAAACAAAGATGATTTATTTTGGTTGGTAGGAAAAAATATAACCATCTTGTCACAAAGGAAGTTGGATATTTTTTTTTGGAATAGCCATGTGTATGAAATATTTCTTGATGGAAAACCTCTGTTTAACGATTACGCAGAGATATACCAGCGCCGCGTAAGCAGTAGGAATAATTCAAAAATATCAATACCGATAGAAATGCTCATTGGCTTTGGTCCATTAATGTACGTTTGGTTTACATATAGAAACAAAAAATAAAGCAAGGAAATAATTATGACTAACAAATTACCCATAGAATTTGCCGAAGTGCTCCATGAAATCATGGAAACCGGCACGATTCCAACATCCACTGCGGACGCTCTTAATAATGCCTTAGGTTCGGATTCGATTAGCAGGATGAAAGGTCTGCTGGGGTTTATAGGCGTTGCCGATACTATGTTATCGGTTATGAATAGAAGTGTTCCTTATTTAGGAACGACAGCTGAAATCGGCGAGGTACTATTAACTTTATACTCGGCGACTACTCAATTAGAAACAGACAATTATGTTTCTGATGCCACTGTGCTGGATTTGGCTGCTTCCAGTTCTGCACTAATCGCCGCCGGTGCCCTTGTGGTTGGCGCTGCGGCAACACCCGCCGTTCTGGCAACAGCGATTGGCGGAGTTTTGGTTTCGGCTGTGTTGACTACTATTCCACTAGTAAACAATTCGTTTAATACAAGCCATGTTGCATGGGATGCTTATCAATCGTTAGCCAGTGAGACGCGTGACTTATTCAACGGGATAAACCAAGTCAATACTGCGGCAAGCTTATTGCCGGATATTATGTTGGCAGCTTATCAACAAGGGGTTTTGTCTCCACTAATGACACAAATTGAACAGTACGGTGATCATTTTTATGAAGTATTGGATGAGCTTAGTAAGTTGTATGATCGTCAAGTGGAATTCAGTGTAGGCCAAAACCCAAATCTGCCTGGGTCACTGTTCGATTTCTTATCGTCGGCTATAGCAAGCCTTCCGGCTAAATCGTTGACTTTTCTGTTCTCTCATCCAAATTACTTAGAGACGCCCATTGGTGCCTTGTTTGTCCTCGCCACTCTAGCCACTCCACCCGTCCGCCGCGACCCACTGGTCTTCGACCTGGACGGCGACGGCCTGGAAACCGCCGGCGTCAACACCGCCAACCCGATCTACTTCGACCACGACGCCGACGGCGTCAAAACCGCCACCGGCTGGGTCAAAGCCGACGACGCCTTCCTGGTGCTGGACAAAAACGCCAACGGCACCATAGACAGCGGCCGCGAGCTGTTCGGCGACGCGATGCTCAAAAGCAACGGCCTACTGGCCGCCGATGGCTTCGACGCCTTGCGCGACCTGGACGCTAATCTGGACGGCAAAGTCGATGCCGCCGACGCCCAATTCGCCAACCTGCGCCTTTGGCGAGACCTGAATCAGGACGGCATCAGCCAAACCAACGAACTATTCACGCTGGGCAGCCAAAACATCGGCGCGATCAACGTCGGCAGCACCGAGCACAGCCAAGTCTTGGCCAACGGCAACCAGTTGGCCGACATCGGCAGCTACGTCAAAACCGACGGCAGCAGCGGAGCTCTGGGCGAGGTCAGCGGCAACCTGGGCGACATCAACCTGATCCAGGATACCTTCCACAGCCAGTTTACCGATCACCTGGATACCACCGGCTTCGAAGCGCTACCCGACATGCATGGCGCCGGCCAAGTCCGCAACCTGCGCGAAGCCGCCACCCTGTCGCCGGCACTGGCGCAATTGCTGGCCGATTTCGCCGCCGCCGACCGTACCGGACAGCAAGCCTTACTGGACACTATCTTGAAAGCCTGGAGCGACACCAGCACCATGGCTGCCACCTTCACCGGCGCCTACGCCGGTCACAGCCTGACCGTCAACATCCAAAACGTCGCTACCGGCAGCGCCGTCTACAATGCCTGGGCCGACAAACTGACCATCCTGGAAAACTTCAACGGCCGCACCTTCAACACCGTACCCGCCGGTACGACGGCGGCGACTATCAACCTGTGGAGCGTCACCCAGGATTTGCTGCAAAGCAGTTACGACGCGCTAAAGAATTCGGTTTACCAAAGTCTGGTATTGCAAACGCGGGTACAACCGTTGCTGGATTTAATTTCGTTGCGCGTGGACGAAAACGGCGTTGCCTTGGATTTTACCGAAGTGAATGCGGAATTGGATCGCCGCGCCACGATAAATCCAGGCAAGGCAGCCGCCGACCTAGCGGAATTTACCATCATGACCCAAGACTCGCTCAAAGACAGCGGTTGGCGAGGATGGGAAAAACTGGTCGAATACGTGAACACCTACCCGATGACCCCGGAAATGCGTAGCGAGTTAGTTTTGGCCGGGGTCAAATTTGACGGCACAGTCGGAAACGATACTGTCGTAGGCGATGCCGGGAACAACAACATTTCAGGCGGGGCCGGTAACGATACGATTTATGGGGCGAATGGGGATGACAATCTTAGCGGCGGCGACAGCGAAGACGTGCTGTTGGGCGGGGCCGGCGATGACGTCTTGAATGGCGGCAACGGCTACGACAGCCTGACCGGCGGTTTGGGCAACGACACCTTGTACGGCGGTAACAACGCCGACACCTACTACTTCAATCGCGGCGACGGCGCGGATACCGTCATCGAAAGCGGCGATCCTGCGGACAGTTACTCCTACGGAGGCAATAACGACAAACTGGTGTTCGGTGCCGGCATCACGGCGGCGGATATGAGTTTTACCCAAGTCGGCAACGACTTGGTGATGGACTTGGGCGCCGGCGACCGGCTGACCTTCAAAAACTGGTATGTCTGGGTTAACTATGGCCCCGGCATGTTGCCGTACCAAGTCGAGAGCTTCCAGTTTGCCGACGGCACGGTGATGAGTGCCACAGCATTGCTGAACACCAAAGGTGTCGACATGGCCGGCACCGATGGCAACGACAACATTCTCAGCGGTGCCGAGATCGACCGGATCAATGCCGGACTGGGTAACGATACCGTCAATGCCGGGGGCGGTGATGACATCGTCAATGGCGGCGACGGCAACGACACCTTGAACGGCCAGGACGGCAACGACAGCGTGGACGGCGGTACCGGCGACGACACGCTCAGCGGCGGCAACGGTAACGACCTGCTGTTGGGCGGTCAAGGTGCCGACGTGCTGAACGGCGATGCCGGCAACGATCGATTGGAAGGCGGTGACGGCAACGATACTTTAAATGGCGGCGACTACGAAGACACCCTGTTGGGCGGGGCCGGCGACGACGTCTTGAATGGCGGCAACGGCTACGACAGCCTGACCGGCGGTTTGGGCAACGACACCTTGTACGGCGGTAACAACGCCGACACCTACTACTTCAATCGCGGCGACGGCGCGGATACCGTCATCGAAAGCGGCGATCCTGCGGACAGTTACTCCTACGGAGGCAATAACGACAAACTGGTGTTCGGTGCCGGCATCACGGCGGCGGATATGAGTTTTACTCAAGTCGGCAACGACTTGGTGATGGACTTGGGTGCCGGCGACCGGCTGACTTTCAAAAACTGGTATGTCTGGGTTAACTACGGCACTGGTGTATTACCGTACCAGGTCGAGAGCTTTCAATTTGCCGACGGCTCGGTGATGAGCGCGACGGCGCTGTTGAACACCAAAGGCGTCGACATGGCCGGCACCGACGGCAACGACAACATTTTGAGCGGTGCCGAGATCGACCGGATCAATGCCGGGCTGGGCAACGACACCGTTAATGCCGGGGGCGGTGATGACATCGTCAATGGCGGCGACGGCAACGACGTGTTGAACGGCCAGGACGGCAACGACAGCGTGGACGGCGGTACCGGCGACGACACGCTCAGCGGCGGCAACGGTAACGACCTGCTGTTGGGCGGTCAAGGTGCCGATGTGCTGAACGGCGATGTCGGCAACGATCGATTGGAAGGCGGTGACGGCAACGATACTTTAAATGGCGGCGACTACGAAGACACCCTGTTGGGCGGGGTCGGCGACGACGTCTTGAGTGGCGGCAACGGCTACGACAGCCTGACCGGCGGTTTGGGCAACGACACCTTGTACGGCGGCAACCATGCCGACACCTACTACTTCAACCGCGGCGACGGTGCGGATACCATTATCGAAAGCGGCGATCCTGCGGACAGTTACCTCTATGGAGGCAATAACGACAAACTGGTGTTCGGTGCCGGCATCACGGCGGCCGACCTGAGTTTCACCCAGGTTGGCAACGACTTGGTGATGGATTTGGGGGCGGGCGATCGGCTGACTTTCAAAAACTGGTATGTCTGGGTTAACTACGGCACTGGTGTATTACCGTACCAGGTCGAGAGCTTTCAATTTGCCGACGGCTCGGTGATGAGCGCGACGGCGCTGTTGAACACCAAAGGCGTCGACATGGCCGGCACCGACGGCAACGACAACATTTTGAGCGGTGCCGAGATCGACCGGATCAATGCCGGGCTGGGCAACGACACCGTTAATGCCGGGGGCGGTGATGACATCGTCAATGGCGGCGACGGCAACGACGTGTTGAACGGCCAGGACGGCAACGACAGCGTGGACGGCGGTACCGGCGACGACACGCTCAGCGGCGGCAACGGTAACGACCTGCTGTTGGGCGGTCAAGGTGCCGATGTGCTGAACGGCGATGTCGGCAACGATCGATTGGAAGGCGGTGACGGCAACGATACTTTAAATGGCGGCGACTACGAAGACACCCTGTTGGGCGGGGTCGGCGACGACGTCTTGAGTGGCGGCAACGGCTACGACAGCCTGACCGGCGGTTTGGGCAACGACACCTTGTACGGCGGCAACCATGCCGACACCTACTACTTCAACCGCGGCGACGGTGCGGATACCATTATCGAAAGCGGCGATCCTGCGGACAGTTACCTCTATGGAGGCAATAACGACAAACTGGTGTTCGGTGCCGGCATCACTGCGGCGGATATGAGTTTTACTCAAGTCGGCAACGACTTGGTGATGGACTTGGGCGCCGGCGACCGGCTGACCTTCAAAAACTGGTATGTCTGGGTTAACTATGGCCCCGGCATGTTGCCGTACCAAGTCGAGAGCTTCCAGTTTGCCGACGGCACGGTGATGAGTGCCACAGCATTGCTGAACACCAAAGGTGTCAATATGGGGGGTACCGACGGCAACGACATAATAAATGGAGGAGCTGAAACAAACTTTCTTTACGTAGGGCTAGGCGACGACATTATCAACGCGGGAGGTGGTAACGATTATCTGAGCGGAGACGACGGCAACGACACCTTGAACGGCCAGGACGGCAACGACAGCGTGGACGGCGGTACCGGCGACGACACGCTCAGCGGCGGCAACGGTAACGACCTGCTGTTGGGCGGTCAAGGTGCCGATGTGCTGAACGGCGATGTCGGCAACGATCGATTGGAAGGCGGTGACGGCAACGATACTTTAAATGGCGGCGACTACGAAGACACCCTGTTGGGCGGGGTCGGCGACGACGTCTTGAGTGGCGGCAACGGCTACGACAGCCTGACCGGCGGTTTGGGCAACGACACCTTGTACGGCGGCAACCATGCCGACACCTACTACTTCAACCGCGGCGACGGTGCGGATACCATTATCGAAAGCGGCGATCCTGCGGACAGTTACCTCTATGGAGGCAATAACGACAAACTGGTGTTCGGTGCCGGCATCACTGCGGCGGATATGAGTTTTACTCAAGTCGGCAACGACTTGGTGATGGACTTGGGTGCCGGCGACCGGCTGACTTTCAAAAACTGGTATGTCTGGGTTAACTACGGCACTGGTGTATTACCGTACCAGGTCGAGAGCTTTCAATTTGCCGACGGCTCGGTGATGAGCGCGACGGCGCTGTTGAACACCAAAGGCGTCGACATGGCCGGCACCGACGGCAACGACAACATTTTGAGCGGTGCCGAGATCGACCGGATCAATGCCGGGCTGGGCAACGACACCGTTAATGCCGGGGGCGGTGATGACTATTTGGATGGTGGGCTTGGCATAGATACTTTGATAGGAGGTCTGGGTAACGATACCTATGTGGTCGACAATGCTGGAGATATTGTTACCGAAGGTGTAGGGGCCGGGACAGATACAGTCATTAGTAGCGTTGATTACAACTTAAATAATGTTGCCAACGTAGAGAACCTAACGTTGATCGGCTCTACCGCTACCATTGGGACAGGCAATGCCTTGGACAATCGACTCACCGGCAACGGTGCCGCCAACAGCCTCTCCGGCTTGGCCGGCAACGATACCCTTGAGGGTCTAGGCGGTGCCGATACGCTGACCGGCGGTTCCGGCAACGACACCTATGTCCTGGGCCGCGGCTACGCTACGGATACCGTCGTCGAGAACGATGCCACGGCGGGCAACACTGACATCGCGCAATTCCTGTCTGGGATCACAGCAGACCAGTTGTGGTTTGTCCATGCAGGCAACAATCTGGAAGTCAGCATTATTGGCACCTCGGATAAGTTAGTCGTTCAAGACTGGTACAACGGCAGCGCCAACCACGTCGAGCAGTTCAAAACCATGGACGGCAATTTGACGTTGCTGGACAGTCAAGTCGAGAATCTGGTGTCGGCGATGGCGGCGTTCGCACCGCCGGCTGCGGGCCAGATCACCCTGCCGACCGATTACCAAGCCGCGCTAGCGCCGGTGATTGCGGCCAATTGGCGCTAATAGACGGTATCGCGAGCCTGTCCCCGAGGCGTTTTGCCTTGGGGACGATTAGGTTTCGGGTATCGATATTGTTGCCAATTATCAGATTTCGTCTTTGTTTGGCTTATTCGACAAGCTTTAGCCGTCGAATACGCGAACGCCGATCCTTTGAGTTCATCTTTCTGGGGTGGTGATGACCGGCTTCCCGTTTCTGGCTCGCCCTTCGGCCTGTTCGATCATGTCCCGGCCCAGCAGGCCGGTGCTGGTGAACAAGCGCAAGCGGGCCGCTCGCCAGTCGGCCAGGGTGCGCAGGCGCTCCTGGCGGGCGTCGGCTAGTGCGGTCTGGGTATTCAGTAGTTCCAGAATGTCGGCGGCGCCTTTGTCGTAACGCCGCTGCGAGCTGGCGACGGCAGTTTGCGCGCTATCCAGCCAAGTCGCCGAATAGCTCAGATTCCGCAGTGCCGCTTCGGCTTCGGCGTGGGCCTTGACCACGTTCAGCAGGGTCTGCCGCTCGGTGTCGGCCAGTTCGGCCGCGCGTTGTTCGGCTTGGGCTTGAGCGCCGCGGATTTTGTAGGTACGGGCAAAGCCTTCGAACAGCGGGATGGTCAGGTTGATGCCGATGGTTTCCACCCGGGTTTGGTTTTGCGACAGGGCTTGATTGGGGTAGCCGTTTTGGTAGGCGTTCAGGCTGAAGTCCAGCGTCGGCAGGCCTTCGGACCGGGCTTGCACGATGCGCTGCTTGGCGGCTTCCCATTGGGCCTCGGCCGCGACGATGGCTGGATGGCGACGTTTGGCCTCGGCCAGCCAGATTTGCAGGTCGCGGCCGTCTTGGGCCAGCGTTTCCCCCGTTTGCTCAGGCTCGGCATTCTCCGGCAGGGTCAATACCGTTTCCGGGGCGATCCCCATGGCCTGGCGCAGTACCGCCAAGGCTTTGCGGTAATCACCGTCGGCCCGGCTGCGCCCCAATGCCGTCTTGGCCAGGGCGGTTTCGGCTTGCAGAGTATCGCTACGGCTGCTGGCCCCGCTGGCCTCGCGGCGGCGGGCGCTGGCCAGGGTTTGGCCGGCCAACGCTTCGCTTTCGGTCTTGGCCTGCCGTTGGGCATGGGCGGTTTGGGCGTCGAAATAGGCTTGAATCACGCCGTCCAGCAGGCGTTGAAACACCGCGTCCTGGTTGGCCAAGGCCTGGGTCAACAGCCAGTTGGCGGCGGCCAGATTGGCGGCACGGCCGCCGAAGTCGAACAAGCGCCAACTCAGATTGCCGTACAAGGTAAAGCCGTCGGTTTCGCTCGAAGGGAGGGGCGAGTCCGGATATTGGTAATAGCTGTTCAGATGGTTGACCGCCGCGTTCACGGTCGGCCAATAGCCGGCCTTGGCCACACCGAGATTGGCGGCCTGGATCTTGAGCTCGGCCCAGGCGGCTTGGGCTTGCGGATGGTGGCACAAGGCCAGATCCACCGCCTCGTCCAGCAGCAACGGCGCGGCAAAGTCCTTTTCGACCGGACAGACGATGCCGTGCCGGTCGCCCGGCAACACCGCGCCCTGTTCCAGCACCGGCGGCCGGGTATCGAGCGGATCGTCGAGCACATCGGGGATATTAGGTACGGCGGCCCAATCAAAACTCAGCGCCGGCACCGGTAGCAGACTCAGCGCCAAACCCAGCGTGATGACTTTGCTCGAACGGCGGGGGTGGCACGCGGTTCGCGCCGTTCCGGACTTAACGCTCACGCAAGCTTTCCCGGCCGTGCTGCAACAGTGGCGTCAGTACGTATTCGATGACCCTGCGCCGGCCGGTTTTGATGTCGGCCTGGATCGACAAGCCGGGCGACAGCGCCGCATCGTGGCCGTCGACCGCCAGCGTCACCTGGTCGAGGGCAATGCGCACGCTGTAGATCAAGCCTTTTTTCTCGTCTTGAATCGCATCGCGCGAGACATGGGCCACCCGGCCGGTGACGGTGCCGTATTTGGTATAGGGGAAGGCGTCGATCTTTACTTCGGCGCTCTGGCCTTCCTGGACGAAGCCGATGTCCTTGTTTTCCAGGCTGGCGTCCACTTCGACCGTGCTGTCTTGCGGCACGATCTGCAACAAGGGTTGAGCCGCCGCGACCACGCCGCCAACGGTGTGGGCCGCGAGTTGCAGTACGGTGCCGGACACCGGCGCGCTCAGTTTGAGCAAACGGCCATGGGCGTCGGCGCGGGCGGCGTCCTGTTCGGCGTCGCTGGCCAGTTTGCCGGCTTGGGTGTGTTCGTCGAAGGCCAGTTTGCGGGTTTCGGCGATCAGCGCCGCGCGTTGGTTTTTGGCGCTGTCGAGTTGGCCTTGCAGTTCGATGCGGGCCTGTTCTTTTTCCAGATAGGCGTGCGGGGCGACGTCGTGGGCCTCGGCCAGGGCCTGGAAGTCGCGGGCTTGTTGCGCGACCAGCGGCAGCGCCGACGCGTAGCGGGCGATATCGCCGTCCAGGCGTTGCCGCTTGGCGGTGAAGTCGCGGTACTGGCCCTCCAGATGCGCCAACGCGGCTTGGTATTTGGCCTCGGCTACTTGTTCGGGCCGAATCAAAACCGGCGGCCTGCCGCGGTCGATGGCGTCGATCAGCGCTTGGGCCCTGGCCTGTTGCAAGCGGGCTTCGACGACATTGGCTCTGGCCTTGTCGCGTTCGGCATCGAAGGCGCTGCTGTCCAGATCCAATAGCGGCTCGCTTTGGCGGACGAATTGGCCTTCGCGGACGTAAATCGCCGCGACGCTGGCGGTATCGACCGAGGCGATGGTTTTGGTGCGGGCGCTGGGGATGATCTTGCCGGCGGCGTTGACGATGATGTCCACTTCGCCGAACCAGGCCCAGGCCAGCGTCGCGGCGACCAGTGCCATCAACAACCAGGCCACGCCGCGGCCCAGTGGCGAAACCGGTTGGGCCTGCAAGGCCAGGGCGGCCGGCAGAAATTCGGCTTCGTCGTTCGAACGTGGCGGACTATCCAGTTCCCGCCGTTGCCGCCAAAAGTAACGGAAGGTGTCGCGGTAACGGCCCCACAGTTCGGCGTAGGCTTGCCAGCGGTAGCGCAGACTCATGCGCCGGCCTGCTGCAATTGGTAAAGGTGGGCGTAGATGCCGTTCGGCACTTGCAATAATTCCTGATGCCGGCCGGCCTCGGCAATCTGGCCGCGCTCCATGACCACGATACGGTTGGCATCGCGCACCGCCGACAAGCGGTGGGCGATGATCAATACGGTGCGGCCTTGGCAGATGCGGCGCATATTGTCCTGAATGACTTTTTCAGACTCGTAGTCCAAGGCGCTAGTGGCTTCGTCGAAGATCAGGATGCGCGGGTTGCTGATCAACGCCCGGGCGATGGCGATGCGTTGGCGCTGGCCGCCGGATAAACCGGTGCCGTGTTCGCCGACCAGCGTGTCGTAACCTTCCGGCAATTCGCAGATGAACTCGTGGGCGCCGGCCAGTTTGGCGGCTTCGATCACGGCTTCGAACGGCAAGGCCGGGTTGACCAAGGCGATATTGTCGCGAATCGAACGGTTGAACAGAGTATTTTCCTGCAACACCACGCCGATTTGTTGGCGTAGCGAAGCGGTGTCGATGATGCCGATGTCGTGGCCGTCGATCAACACCCGGCCGCGGTCCGGTACGAACAAGCGCTGCACCAGCTTGGTCAAGGTGCTTTTGCCGGAGCCGGAGCGACCGACGATGCCGATCACTTCGCCCGGCGCGATGCGTAAGTCGACCCCGCGAATCACGTCCGGCGCATCCGGCCGGTAACGGAACGACACCTGGTCGAACTCGATCGCGCCGGCAATCCGCGGTAGCCGGGTCTTTTGGCCCATGACTTCGCTGCGGGTATTGAGAATGTCGCCCAAGCGGCGCATCGAGATGCCGACTTGCTGAAAGTCGTTCCACAGCTGCGCCAGCCGCAAAATCGGGGCCGAGACTTGGCCGGACAACATGTTGAAGGCCACCAGCTCGCCGACGGTCAACTGACCGTCGACTACCAGCGTGGCGCCCAGCCACATGATCGCGGCGGTCACCAGTTTGCTGATCAGATTGACGCCGCCGCCGGCCAAGGTGGCGGCTTGGGTGACCGACAGGCCGGCGCTAACGTAAGCGGCCAGTTGCTTCTCCCAGTGTTGGGTCCAACGCGGTTCGACCGCCATGGCCTTGACCGTGTCGATGCCGCTGATGGTCTCCACCAAAAAAGCCTGGCTTTCGGCGCTACGGTTAAATTTCTCGTCCAATCGAGCCCGAATCACCGGGGTGAACACGACCGACAACAGGATATACAGCGGTATCGATACTACGACGATCAGGGTCAGCCAGGCGCTGTAATACAGCATCACGCCGATGAAGATCACCGAGAACAGCAAATCCAGCAACAAGGTGATGGCATTACCGGTCAGAAACGAACGGATATTCTCCAACTCGCGGACTCGGGCGACCGAATCGCCGACCCGGCGGGCTTGAAAATAGGCGGTGGGCAAGGCCAACAAATGCTTGAACAAGCGGGCGCCCAACTCCACATCGATCTTGCTGCTGGTATGAGCGAACACCCAAGTGCGGATACCGGACAAGGCGGCTTCGAACAGCATCGCTCCGATCAGGCCGATCGCGATCACGTTCAAGGTTTTCATCGCGTGGTTGACCAGCACCTTGTCCATCACCACCTGGAAAAACAACGGCGTGACCAGGCCGATCAGCTGCAACACCAGCGAAATCAACAACACTTCGCCGAACAGCTTGCGGTACTTGATCAGAGCCGGAATGAACCAGGTGAAATCGAACTGGGCCGCTTCGCCGGCATAGCTGGCCTTGGAGGTAAAAAACAACAATTCGCCGGTCCAGCTCGCCAGCAGTTCGGGCAGGGTCATCACCGCCGGCGGCTCGCCGGGGCGCTGGATCAAGACTTTGCCGGCGGGGTTGGGCAAGCCGCCATGGGTGGGCGGCCCGGCATCGTATTTGGCCAGGATGAAATAACGGCCGTCCTTGCCCAACGCGATCGCCGGCAACGGCGCTAACGCCAAACGTTTCGGATCCTGCCGGCGCGGCTTGGCGGTCAAGCCCAAGCGTTGCGCGGCCAGTTGCAGTGCTCGGTTATCGAAGCGACAGCGCCCTTCGCGATCCGGCACCAACGCCGGCCCGAACTCGTGGCGCAAGGCGGCTTCGTCGGCGGCGACGCCGTGGAAGGCGGCCATCATCAACAACGCGGCCAGACCGGTATCCAGGTCGGCGGGGATTGGGGTGGTAGAGTTCATTTACAACGGCTGGTCGAGGCTGAAAGGTCTGTGAGTGAACCCCACCTGAACTCACTGATCAAGCGGAGTAGTCGCGAATCGAGCACTGGCATCCTTGGCAAAAGACGAATGGAATAGCGTTAAATAACTTCAAACCTCGCCGCTAACGGCAAACCCGATCGGCGAAAAGACCGGGCAAATCTAGCTGGTGAGAGGGGATTTGTCCAGAGGGACCGGTTGGCAATGCGCGCGAACGCTAAGATTGAAACATCGTCAGCCTTTTTGCACCGTGAAATAGACCATCGGCGCCACCGGCTGTTTTGGTATCGGAATACCTGGCGGTTTTGATCGGAATATGCACTGCGAAAACGCTGGCATGACCCGCTGCTGAAAACTGGCGAGTGGATTCAAAAAGTTCTGCAAGGACATTTGAACTATTTTTCCGTTTCAGGCAATGATTCCAGTATCTGGCTATTCTTCAACGAAGTGCGCCGCCTTTGGCTGCGCCGTATTAGAAGACGTAGCCAGAAGGATTTTATGACTTGGGATCGGTTCATGCGCATTACCTCGCGCTTCTTCCCCAGGGTTAGATTATTACATCCCCATCCTTGTTACCGCTTCGACGTTCGTACTCGAGGGAGGAGCCCAGTGCGTTAGCAGCGCACGCTGGGATCTGTGCGGGGGGTACCGGGCAACCGGTATTCCTACCGCGACCATTCGAAGTTTTGCGCTTAATGTCGGGAGGAATTCAATTAGCAGCCATTCAATGCAAAGTTCAACGTCGGAGTCCGGTGCAACATCATACTAGGCCTGGATTTCGCAAGATTCATCCAGGCAATACAAGTTTATTGTGGGGTGATTACTTTATATTCGACGCTTTGGTTTGGATCTGTTTTTAATGGCGCTTCTGTAGACTCAAGTTTTGATGCGGTAATAGGAGATAATGTTTGATATTTTACCCGCAACGCTAAGTTCTTGATATGCCTTTTTCCGTCATTGTCTTTCATCCATTTATAGCCGCCACCAGCATAAATGAAATTCGCATACTTGATATCAGTACCAGTTTCAAGTGACTCTGCTGTATATGTTTCAACATTGGCATCTTCAATTACGAATGCTTCGGTCAAAAAGTATAAATCACCGCTCTCTTTCTGTTGATCAATAAGTTTGCGTAAAATATCATTTCCTTCTTGGGTGCTTTTAAGCTTTCTTTCTACACTGTGCCAGGTGTATGGCAATGCGTGCCAAGAAGTGTTTTGTATTTCAAACAGATATTTGTATAACTTTGACCTGCTAAAGTCCATATTTAGATTGAAATCGGGGAATTGCGTTTTTAACTGCGCACTACTCGATTCATCAGTAACAGTCGACAAACTAAATCCCCCTTTTTGTTCGCTGGATGGCATAAAGGCATCGCGCCCTATAACGCCATATAATTCGGATGGCGAATATATTCTTTCAAAGCTAATTGCTCCATCTTTCCCGTTTTTTATGTATATACCACCCAAGTACTGCCCCAAAAGAGAGCCTATGTCTGTTGTGGGCGTTTCGTAACTGCCTTTAACGCCAACAAGTTGGCTTTCTATTTCAGATGCATCAGTTATTCTCAGTTGCCCTGTCCTGATATCATCTTTTCTTATTTCAATATTAACAGTAGTGGGGTCTGCTTGTAGATTTGTTACTAGCTCCTTAACTAAAACTCCATCTCGTAATGATGCTTTAACTGTTACATATTTTTGGTTATCAAACTTACCAATATTTTTGAGGGGAGTCTGTCCATTTGAAGGTATATCTTCTTGATGAATTATCCTTCCAGTTTCAGAGTCTTTTTCGTCCATAAGCGAAGCAGATAATACTAATGGGTAATCAGTTGTATTTTTTGCGACTAGATTTAAAGTCGATGTGCAACCGGAATTTAAAAAAAGTAATGCAGCTGCAACGAGTGTGTATCTCAACTGGCAAGTCATCATATGCGTGTCTCCCACATTATTGATTTATTTCAGCCTAATGGGTTTTGATAAGGGGCGTTAGCGGAGTCCGCTGGCGTGTTATATTAGGCTGTTATTTCAATTCTTCCGCCTTAACTTTCAACAACGATTTTCCCCAAACAAATTTATAGTCACTAGCATTGGATACGCTACATAAGAACCAAGTATATTGGCGTTTCAAATAGGGATTCTGCTTTTCTTCGCCTTTGTCATAGGCGGCAATGTTCGCGTTTTCAGTTGCATTGTTGGCGTAGTCAATGCCTTTAAGATGAAACACGAGGGGAAAATCAGATGAAATAGTATTGATTGCATGTGCTTTAGGCCACTGTTGACCGTCTTCTCCAGTATAATATGACAACCAAACCTCACCATATCCATTCACTATAAATTTCGATGTAGTCAATTTTATAGGCCTTTCACCTTCTGCTCTCACGTTCTGTGAAAGTAAACCAAAACAAATTGCAGCGAGAAGACTAAGAGTGGCGAGAGCCTTTTTCATAATAAATCCTATAATTCTGATGAAATCAGCATATACAAGCGGTATATTCTGCCGCTTGTATATGTGTTATTTTCTGAGATTACAAAAATATCAATCAAGATTCATCCATTTTTTGCAAACAGAAGGATTATTAAAATCCCAATCTATGCAGGTTCTGCGATGCTTCTGAGTTTCACTGCTTCCCGAACCTGAATAGCTTTCAGGAAGATTTTTTTGGCCGTCATAAACAGATTCTCTTGGAGGTGTTGACTGTCCTGTAGGACGGTTGCTGATACTGCTTCCCGTCCTTAGACGTTTATTCATATCGTCGTAAGCTTTAGAACCATCTCCTGCGGTTGCGCTGTCAATTGACGCTGCAACGAGAATTGCCGTGATAAATGAGAACATGGAATTGCGCATTTTCAATCTCCTTAATGTAGGGGATGAGGGTAAACGTCAGGTTCCCTGCTAAAACCGCACAGTCTAAGTTAAAGCTGTTAACCGTATATCTACCACGAAACATGTGTAGCCACAATAAGTTTGTGAACTGCAAGGTTTTTTTGATTACATACATTATTCAAACTGCGCTAAAAATTGCTGTTGACGGTTATCATGTTCCCTGTTCGCCGCATCTTTCAGACAGGCGTTTGAGTCTGAGCTCGTTCAGCGCAATATTTCGGATCAGCAGCACCGCAGTTTTCATAAGTGGCTTAAGTTTTATCTGGAATTTTAAACGAATGTTCATTGTCGGCAATAAGCCAGCTTACTGTCATTGGTAAATGGATCTTCTACGACGGCTCTTGGCCGTCTGCCGCCGATGGTCAGCGGCATATATTTCAGTTGCAAATAAGGAATTTGGTATTGTCCGGTTGTCCGATCAATACCAGAGCAATGTCTAGTTTAATCTTATGCTGTGCCACCCTCCCTGGCTCATACGAGCCTGAATTAAGTCTCTGTACTGTTCAGGTTCAGGTGGGTTTTTCCGTTGGTGTCGCTTGTGATTACAATACCAGCAAGCCGCAACGATATTAGTCGGCTTGGTTGAACCACCTTCATGATGAGCTTTAAGATGCTCACCTGTGCATCTTAAGAGTTTGGCCTGGTTAGGCGTTATTTTGTATTTGGCGGAAAATTCAATGATATTCCCCGTCGCCATTGGTTGGTCGCAGTAGTAACAGCGGCCGCGTTGAAGGGAAAAAGCGATAGAGCGGGGTTTTATAAGCGATTTGCGACGTTGTGCCATGAGAGTCTCCGAGTGAACAAAAGGTTGCCCCCTGTCGCTCACATGAGCATCCATGGGGAACCAGTCGAACGCTCGAACTGGCACAATAGGCACCCCAACGGGTAGTGCCCACAGAAAAATTATAGAGTTGACAAATCTGAAAAACAACTAGAGATTACATTCCCAAACCACAAAACCATCGACAACATCCTTCGTTGATCGATGACGCTTGGCGTTGATCAGCGACATGAGTGACTCATTCAGAATTGGTAATGCTTCCGGATCGAAGGCACTAACGTATCGGCTTGACCTGCCTTGCCCGTTCTCGCACCTCTCAGGTAGCCAACGTTGCGGGTAGGATTTAACTTGATAGCCATGGTCAACCAGAATCTCGGCAACAAATGGTCCTCCGCTTTTGACAGTCCACTTAACTTTTTTCAATGTGGAGCTATAACTAAATCTGGTGTTTGGAGTTGAAGAGAAGCGGCGTATCTGGTTGATTATTTGTGACCAAACAAAACGATCAACCGAGGAATACGCCACGATGAAGAAGAGTAATGTAATCGACCTGTCGAGTCGAGAAGAGAACGCCGATCCTTTGACCGACCTGATTCGGCAAGGGGCGCGCAAGCTGATTGAGCAAGCGATCGAAGCCGAATTGGCGATCTATCTGGAAGCCTTCAGCGAGCGGAAGCTGAACAATGGCCGGGCAGCGGTGGTCCGCAACGGTTATCAGCCGGAACGTGAGATTCAGACCGGCATCGGCCCCGTATCCGTTAAAGTGCCGAAGGTTCGGGCGAAAGACGGCCAAAGCGCTACCTTTCGTTCGGCTCTGGTACCGCCGTATGTCCGTAAGACACGTTCTCTGTCTGCCGCGTTGCCCTGGCTATACCTGAAAGGCATTTCCACGGGTGAAATGGAAGCGGCGCTGGAAGTGTTGGTGGGGTCGGAAGCCAAGGGGCTATCGGCCAGTACCGTGGCGCGTTTAAAACGCGATTGGGCAGCCGAATATACCGATTGGCGAGCGACTCGCCTGGATCGTGACCAATGGGTTTATGTGTGGGCCGACGGCATCTATAGCGGTTTACGAGCGGAAGACGCCAAACTGTGTGCCTTAGTCATCATCGGCGTCAATGAGCGCGGCGAGAAGCGCTTTCTGGCGATTGAAGACGGCGTGCGCGAATCGACGCAGAGTTGGCGGGAAGTGCTGCAGGGTCTGAAGGCGCGCGGCATGAATGCCCCTAAGCTGGCCATAGGTGACGGCGCGATGGGCTTCTGGTCGGCGCTGGACGAAGTCTACAGCGACACCCGGCAGCAACGCTGCTGGGTACACAAGATGAACAATGTGCTGAACCGTGTGCCGCAATCGGTACAGCCGAAGATGAAGCAATCGCTCTACGACATCTGGCAGGCTGACACCCAACAGCATGCTGAGCGGGCATTTGATCAGTTTGCCACGCTGTTTGAGGCCAAATATCCCAAGGCGGTTGAGTGTTTGTACAAGGATCGAAATGAACTATTGGCGTTCTATGACTTTCCGGCACAGCACTGGCAAAGCATCCGAACGACCAACCCCATTGAATCGACCTTCGCCACCATCCGGCACCGGACTACCCGAGCCAAGGGCTGTCTCTCGCGGGATGGCATGCTGCACATGCTGTTTAAACTGGGTCAATCAGCCGAGAAAACCTGGCGTCGCCAGCGAGGATTTGATTATCTTGCCAAAGTGATTACCGGCATCCCATTCAAGGATGGCATTGAAGTCGATACCACTGACCGGATCGCCGCTTGATTTAGCCCTGAACACCAGATTTGACAATAGCTCTTCAATGTGTGCAATCCACCCAGAAGGACCAGTATCGGCTCATCGCGTTGTAAATGTTCTAAGCGGTCAGCCATGTGTTCGTCGCGATCCTGATCCGCATCAATGGCCTCGATTCTCAAGCAGGGTGTTTTCGATTTTAGCTTGGCCAGATAATCAATCAGTTTTCGCATACCTGGATGATCGATGGCATACGGTATTTTAATCTCCGATACCCGTGTTTCGCCCTTCGTTACTGCATCGATGGCGGGTTGTTGATTGTGGTTAATTTCGAGCCCTACAGTCAGGCATTGATGTCTTTTAAGTGCTGAATCCACCAGAAGCGCAAACAGTTGTGCCGATTCCGGTTTCTGGTGGGTTTCACCGATGATGACAATGTTGCCGGGTTTGATATTGTCCTGTATGGTCGAGAATTCATCCGACCATACAGGACCGGATAACAGCACCAAATAAATACTAAAAAAGTATCTTTTCAACACCTAAAAGGCTCCTAAACTGTACAAAATGGCGTTATTTATAGCATCTCGTCCTGTAGCTCCTGCGCTAATTTCTGCATTAAAATTCAGCTTTGAACGGCCCGCTAACCGACTACCAATGTCTAATTGTAACGGCTTGCAATCGAAAACGCGCAAACCTGCAATCAGCGCAATTTTCGAACGGAATTAGCTGCAACTGACGGGCGCGCAAACCGAGATTATTTGCAAGTGAACCTGCAATCATTCGCGCCGACCTGCAATCATCCGCAGCAAACCAGGATTATTTGCAACTGACACCAGTTCCAGAAACTCAGCGTCAAGGAAACAATATTGACGTTGATTCATTGACGAGATAGTTGGAATATCAAGGTAAGATTCGGCGTGAAGCGCATCTTGGCAAGACAAAAGTCCAGAAAACGGACGTATTCTGGACTGTCATTTTTCGAAGTAGGTGTCAGCAGCGACTTGGCCGACAAAAACCGACCAAAAGTCGACATTGAACCAAGTAAACTATCACCACAGTTCGTATAGCCTGAATTTGCAATAAAGATGAGCTAAAGAAAATTAAAAAGAGTTCAATGTGACGAGCAAGCATCATACTGAAAAAACATCTGCCGCAGGGACAATTGTTGGATTTGATTTCCAAAATTACTATTTCTTGTACAAGCTGCTGATACTCAAAAAAGGCGAAACAATTGGATTTGAGGTTTTGGATGATGTGCATACCCAGCTTAACAATGATCATCAAGTTCTCATTCAAATCAAACACTCAATCCAAAAAAAATCTAATGGGACTACCGCCAACTTAACTGAGCTTGACCCCGACCTTTGGAAGACGATGTATAACTGGAGTGCTGTTATAACGGATAAAAATGATGGCCGAGAAAGCCAGATTGATCAAAGAAAATTTGTAGAAAAAACCACTTTTATTTTGGCAAGCAATAAGTCATTCACATCGAGCAACACCTTTTTATCAAAGATTTCTGATTTTCAGGTCGGACAAATCGATTTTGAAAAAATGAGTAACCACCTCAAAACGTTACATGCATCTACGAAGTCAGAAGAAATAAAGAGTCATATAGGCTTGGTTATTAGCCTAGATGAATCTGTCTTAAGTGAGTTCTTACGCAACATAAAATCCGAACTGAATGTTGCCAACATAATTGATCAGTGTAAAACAGCTCTTGAGGAAAAAGATGTTAACCCAAGAGAAATTGATAATCTATTCAATCAATTAGATTCAGTTGTACGACAGGATATATTTAAAAACTTCTCTGATAACAAAAAGCTTATTTATTCTTTTGAAGAAAGAAGTCGTAAGTTTCGCAGATACTTTGATATCGCAAATAACCCTGATCTCAAGATACGAAAATTTGAAGGCGGGCTGCCTGACCGAATAGAAGAACAAACGTTTATTAAGCAGCTCTTAGATATAGAAGACATCAACCTGAGCGAACAGGAAATTATCCAAAATTATACTCGTTATAGGATCATGTTAGAAAGTAATTTGTCTAATTGGGTTGCCGATGGCCAACTGACATCTGAAGAAATTGGAATATTTGAAGATGATATTTTTCGCCAGTGGGAGACGGAATATAGGTCGTCATATAGGGGGAAGGGCAATCCTGATGAATATATTGATATAGCCCACAATATACTGAAGGCAATGAGAAGTAAGGCGCTTTCAATTTCAGGGCAAACATTACTCTCAGATATGAGCCATGGAAGCTTGTATAGCCTATCAAACAGACCTGTAATTGGCTGGCTTAAAGATTGGAAGGAAAAGTACAAGTGAGAACCGAAGCTTTAAATAACTTGGCCTTTGCTTCACTAGCAATTGCCATGGTTGTTGAAAAATCAGGAAAGCTCGAATTAACGAAAGCATTGTTAATAATGCCTTTCTTGGCACACAAAGAGCTGCTGTCATATTTGGCCAACGGAAAAACTCAGGTAAGAAGCCTAGACAAGTTGATCGTAGACAAGCTTCACTGCTTTTCAAATTTTAATGAACGATACTACGACAATCTGGGTACATCTTTAAATGCACTGCAATTTCTCTCTGAGGTCGATGTGGTATCAATAGAGAACTCACATATCGTTTCAAGGGAGAAAATTGAGTATATGAGTTTAATGGGTACTCGATCAGATAAAGCATCAAAAGCCTCTCATAATCTATCAAATATTTTAAGCGAAGATGCGTCAAGCCTATATTTGAACTTAAGGATTGAGCTATGAAGTATTCAATACATAAAATAATCCTTTGGATGAACGACAACAGTGGCTATAGGAGAGAGCTACAATTTGAAGAAAACAAAGTAAATGTAATAACCGGAGAGTCAAACACTGGGAAAACAGCAATTCTGCATATTGTTGATTACTGCCTTTTCGCATCAAAGCACAAAATCGCCGAAAGCAAAATAAATGAGAACTTAGCCTGGTACGGACTTAATTTTAAAATTAACGACAAATATTTTACTATCGCAAGAAAAGCACCTAATAGAACCAACGTATCAAGTGATTATTACTTTTCATCGACTGGTGAGATTCCGGAGTTTCCATCGCCGAACATGACAGAGGGAAGCTTAAAAGAAATACTGGAAACTGAATTTAATATTGATAAAGATGTAACAATCCCATTTGGCGGCAGATCCTTAAAGGCCAATAGTAAAATTTCATTAAGATATTTTATGTTATTTTGCACCATCTCGGGAGACATAATTCAGCATAGCGAAGTGTTTTTTGACAAGCAAAATGACAGCAGATACAGAGAGGCACTTCCTCGAATTTTTGATCTGGCCGTAGGAATTGAGACAATCGAAAACATTCTCAAGCGCGAGAAAGTGCTATCTCTGCAAGCTGAACTGGCGAAAATTGAAAAAAAGAATAAACAAATTTCGGAAAAAAAATCCGAATTTTATGACGAACTTAAAAGCATCGCTATGGAAGCAAAAGAATATGGGCTTATTGATGAAGGCGATGATATACCGGACTCAATAGAATCCCTAAAGTCTGTCATTGATGATGGAATTAGCCAAGCTTATGACACAAAAGGAAACAGGTTTGACGAAATAATATCAGAGAAAAACTTGCTGGAAAGAAAAGTGAGAAATCTCATGAGATTTCAATCCGCTTACAATGAGTACAAGTCTAGCCTAAATGTTATAGAGGACAGTTTGAAACCAGTAGAATACTGGAGAAATAAAGACGAAATAGTAAAAACATCCATTTTTGACACTCTGATAACGTCGCTAGCAGGCTGGTGAAAAACTCCCAAAGCTGCAGTCATCAAGGCGCATAGCCTCAGCAAACAAGTAAAATAGCGCATCTAAATTGGAGAAGCCCCCCATGCGCGGACACGATGCCATTCAAAATAGCTGGTTCAGCTACGTTAGCCTGGAAGACCGTATTCCCAAACAGCATCCGTTGCGTCGTTTACGGCTACTCGTCGATGGCGTATTGGCCTCTATGGATGCCGTCTTTGCCGAGCGTTACTCGCACACTGGCCGTCCGTCGATTGCTCCCGAAAAATTGCTGCGCGCCTTGCTGTTGCAAGTGCTGTACACCGTTCGTAGCGAACGCCAGTTGATGGAACAGCTGGACTACAACCTGCTGTTTCGCTGGTTTGTCGGTCTGGGCATCGACGATGCTGTCTGGGAACGCACAGTGTTCAGCGCCAACCGCGAACGCCTGCTGTCCGAAGCGCTGAGTCGCGAATTTTTTGAGCGGGTACTGGCCATAGCCGAATGGCAAAACCTGGTGTCCGACGAACACTTCAGTGTCGACGGCAGCCTCATTGAAGCCTGGGCCTCGCACAAAAGCTTCGTTAAGAAAGACGGCAGCGGCCCGGACAAACCCGCTGGCCGCAATCCCGAGGTCGACTTCAGCGGCGAAAAGCGCAGCAACGCCACCCACCAAAGCACGACAGACCCGGAAGCGCGGCTCTACAAGAAAGGCGAATACACCGAGGCCAAACTGCGTTACATCACCCATGCCTTGTCCGAGAATCGCAACGGCCTGATTGTCGATGTCGAAACCACTCAAGCCACCGGCACCGCCGAAATCGAAGCCGCGCAAACAATGATCAAACGCCGTGTGCCCAAAGGCGGTAGCGTCGGTGCCGACAAAGGCTATGATCAACCGGCGTTCGTCAACGGACTCAACACCCAAGACATCAAGGCCCATGTGGCCCGCAAAAAGACCGGCAGTGCCGTCGATGGCCGCACCGCTCGCGGCAAAGGCTATGCCCAAAGCCTCAAGCGCCGCAAAATCGTCGAAGAAGCCTTCGGCTGGATCAAGACCGTCGGGGGCCTGCGCAAAACCCGCCACATCGGCTTAGCCAAAGTCGCAGGTCAGGCCTTGTTTTGCTTTGCCGCCTACAACCTGACGCGCTTGCTCAACCTATTGGTGTTCACGCCGAAACCGGCGTGGAGTGCGCCCACCTAGGGCGAAGTGCGCCTGAAAACCGTCCACAGACGGCTTCAGGCGAATAAAAAGCCCTTGAAACAGGGGCAAAACGGTTGAAACTCGATGTCATGACCGATTTCAACACGAAAAAATCACGGAAACCGTGGGTAAGGGGAAATATCGGTGGGTTTTTCACCAGCCTGCTAGAGGAAGACTTACAACGAATTAAGCAGATCAATAGAAAAAGAACACCAATTGACGGGAAAACCTCTGATGAAATAGCTGCGTGCAGGCGTTTAATAAATGAACTTGAAGAGGAAGCAAGGGGCTTGCCCAAGCAGGCTAAGAGCTTTAGTGACGATAGAGATAAGTATATTTTTCTCGGTCAAACAAAAACAAAAATTGATATTTATCAGCCTAAAAATGATTGTGATGAAATAAAATCAACAAAAGAAATTGAGGAGCAGATAAATTCAATTCAGGTTCTTGATATTACAGAAAGCAGAGAATTATGCATAAAGGTTGTAGAAGAAATTATTCAAGGATATATGAAATTAGTTGAACCATCTCTAGAGAATTACGGTAATTATTTACCAGTCTTTAATTACAAAGACAAAAAAATTGATTTCAGAAAACCCAAAACGACTTATATTGAAGCCGCCGGGAGTAGTTCAAATGATATGTTTAAGCATTTATTTATGTTTTTAGGGCTTCATGAGTTAATGCTCACTAAAAACAACAAACATGTCCCTTCTTTTTTACTAATTGATCAACCAAGCAGGCCATATTATGGCGAAGAAGAAAATGTATCCGAGTCGAGACTACAGCACTCGGACAGAGCAAAAATCATTGATGCGTTTAAATTAATGGATACTTTTATAGGCAACGTTTTAAACGACATGAAGCAATCCTTTCAAATGATTGTGTTTGAGCATGTCCCAAAGGATTACTTTAATGACTTTGACAACATCCATTTGGTTGAAGAGTTTCGGGACGGGAACGCACTCGTTCCTCAAGAATATTTGGATAGCTTAAAATAGTTTCTACATAGCAGGCTGGTGAAAAACTCCGAAAGCCAAGCAATCCGAGACCGATAACGGCTGGTAGCGGTTAAAATAGGCTAGCTAAATTTGGAGCTTTCCCATGCGCGGACACGATGCCATTCAAAACAACTGGTTCAGCTATGTCAGCCTGGAAGACCGCATACCCAAACAGCATCCGTTGCGTCGCTTACGGCTATTGGTCGATGGCGTCTTGGCCTCAATGGACTCGGTTTTCGCCGAACGTTACTCGCATACCGGTCGCCCGTCGATTGCCCCTGAGAAACTCTTGCGGACCTTGCTGTTGCAAGTGCTCTATACCGTTCGCAGTGAGCGACAGTTGATGGAACAACTGGACTACAACCTGCTGTTTCGCTGGTTTGTGGGGCTGGGTATTGACGATACTGTCTGGGAACGCACGGTATTCAGCGCCAACCGCGAGCGCCTATTGTCCGAATCCCTCAGCCGCGAATTTTTTGAGCGCGTCCTGGCGATTGCCGAATGGCGAAACCTGGTGTCCGACGAACACTTCAGTGTCGATGGCAGCCTGATCGAAGCCTGGGCCTCGCACAAAAGCTTCGTAAAAAAAGACGGTAGCGGTCCAGATAAGCCCGCCGGCCGCAATCCCGAGGTAGACTTCAGCGGCGAAAAGCGCAGCAACGCCACCCACCAAAGCACGACCGATCCCGAAGCCCGGCTTTACAAGAAAGGCGAATACACCGAGGCCAAACTGCGCTACATCACCCACGCCCTGTCCGAGAATCGCAACGGCCTGATCGTCGATGTCGAAACCACCCAAGCCACCGGCACCGCCGAAATCGAAGCCGCCCAAAAAATGATCAAACGCCGCGTGCCCAAAGGCGGCAGCGTCGGTGCCGACAAAGGCTACGACCAACCGGCGTTCGTCAACCAACTCAATGCGCAAGACATCAAAGCCCATGTGGCCCGTAAAAAGACCGGCAGTGCCGTCGATGGCCGCACCGCTCGCGGCAAAGGCTATGCCCAAAGCCTCAAGCGCCGCAAAATCGTCGAAGAAGCCTTCGGCTGGATCAAGACTGTCGGTGGCCTGCGCAAAACCCGCCACATTGGTTTAGCCAAAGTGGCAGGCCAAGCCTTATTTTGCTTTGCCGCGTACAACCTGACACGGCTGCTGAACTTACTGGTATTCACGCCGAAACCGGCGTGGGCTACGCCCACCTAGGGCGAAGTGCGCCTGAAGGCCGTTCAAGGACGGCGTCAGGTGGATAAAAAGTCCTTGAAACAGAGGCCTAACCGTTGAAACTCGATTTTATGACTGATTTCAACGCGAAAAAATCACGAGAACCGTGGGTAAGGGAAAATAGGCGCGAGTTTTTCACCAGCCTGATAGGTACTCCGGGGACAGTTCATTGAGATATTTGGGTGCAAAGAAAAACTCAATGTCAGCTCATGGCCGGATTTAGCCAAAGAGGACGCAAGGTTGCTTACCGAAAAGCTGCCATTCGCTGAGTTTAGGGATGGAAAATTTCGCAAGTATCCTCAGTGGCCGCTTTGGCCGGTTGCGTGAGTTCCCCAGGGGCTGCTTTGAGCCCTTCCGTTGCAAAATCTAGACTTGGCCGGCTCACCGGTTTAGAGAAATGCGACAGGTAAAATGGGTCGGTTGTGTTAATTCGTCACCTCCAAAAGCTGAGATCTACTATTGGTGTACTCATCTCGAAAATCGTGGAGGGTTTTCGACCGGATCCGGTGGCTGTTTTTGATCGGAATGCCTAGATTGTCAAATCGTCCTGGTTCAGCGAGTAGACTGGTGAACCACGAATGATCGACAAGTTCCCTCGACAGTATGTGAATTATGAAAATAGCGAACTCAGTCGATCATTTGTCGATATACAGGCGAAGCGAGTCGTTGTAAGGGCTGTATTCTGTCGATTTATAGGCTTTTTTAATCTTTCGAGAGGAAGAACGGGCATTACGGATACTTTGAGTTCGGGCCGGTTGACGCTAGGGATTGGTAAAGAGCATCAAATGAAAAGAGTTATCCGTGCAAACGACTGCCGATTTCAGGATGACGTAATACCGATTGCTCAGATAGGGCTTGTTAGAGGGCTCTGTTTAATGTCATTGCGTAGTGGAAAAAATATAATGTGGTTTCGCCGCGAACCTATTGAATCGAAAACGGAAAAAAAGGAACGACGTAAATAATTCAACGCGCGAAAAGCAATAATTCATCAACTGCGCTGCCACATTAATTGGTTCACAAGCGTGCACCATTAATAAATCCATCGATATATCAATCACTAAGCAAGAAATGATATTGTTCTCGCTCCAATAATCTCTGGTGTTTTCAAGGCAGAACCATCGCAAAATCGATCATAAATATCGAGTTGAACCATTATAGTTTTCCACCATGAAGACCCATATTTATAAAATGGGGCAAGCAGGTGGAAAAATATAATGTGGCAGAGGCGTGGGTCAATTGAAAATTTGAATAGCCCGTTGACTTATGGTGGCGGGGTAGACCGCAACAGTAATTGCGCGCGCGATCCAACAAGTGACGGGAAGACCCGCTGGCAAAGTGCATTACAGATGCATCTAGCCAGCGGGTTCAAAATTCGGAATGCGATATGCTGACCTGACCCTAACCAGAGGACAGGCCAATGCGGACATCAATATTCTTACTTTTACCTTTTATGGCCGGTTGCGCCCAGGCGCTGATCGATCCAGCAACTTCTCAGCAAGTCATCACATCGATAACCGACGCCGGACCTCGCCACAACTGGCAGCTTGGAATGGATGCCTTTGCCTCCGAAACTGGCGGGGCGGCGGTACGGCAATCGTCCGTGGAGCATGTGGTCACCCGTAAACCGCATGCCGCAGCCGGTACCTTGGCAGATGCGAGTGGATTCGTAACTCTGCCATTGGCCGAAGCGGACGCAGCCTTAGCGCAACCCGGTTTTCAGCGGAGTGGCGACGAAATCGAAAGAGCTTGGCGGAAATACTGCCGGCATAAGCTGGACATGACCGATCGCGATCACGCGATTATTCGCACCACCACCATGCCGGCCAGACTGAAAGCGTCATGCAATCCAAAAAGCTTGAAGAAATAAACGGGTTTATCGGCGATGTTAGCGAAATTGCTCAATACGATATTGCGGATTACTGAACCTGATGAAGAGGTACCTCGATATCCACCATTCGCCAAAGGGCTTCCGGCCATCCCCGCAATTAAAATCCTAGAGTCTCAAGACGAATTAATTAAAAAAATCAAACACTATTTAGGTGTCACCGACCAGGAATATCAAGGCCGGGTATACCCCTTAATATTCAATTACGCGCGATTTGTGCATTTGTTGCCTGCGTCGGAAAAGCATCACCACCGCGGCGCCGGCGGGTTATTCCGTCATGGCCTAGAGGTCGGTTTTGAAGCTGTTTATAAATCCCATGGCGTGCTGTACGGCATGGATGAAAACCCAGGTAGACGAAAACAACTGACGCCACGCTGGCGATTGGCGATATTCATTGCCGGTATGTTGCATGATTTAGGTAAGCCGGTCACCGACGTGGAAATTAAATCCGAGGATGGCGCTCATACCTGCAATATAGTGGGGGACGATATTGAAACCTGGGCAAGGAAGCGCAAAATCCAGCGGTATTATCTGAGTTGGCGAGTCAATCGGAATGGTGACCATGAAATTGTTTCACCGACTTTAATCAATAAGGTCATCACACCCGAAGTTCAGGAGTATTTAAACGAATACGGGCCGGCTATCTACAAAGAAATGCTGCTCACAATTGCCGGCACCTCACACAACTCAAAGATGTACTCACTGGTAATGGATGCCGACTACCTCAGCGTAGAGAAAGACCTTAAAAATAACTGCATACCCATTGACCCGTCGATAGGCGCACCGATCGAATGGTTCATATTAGACGCCATGCGGCAACAGATTAAAAAGGGAGCGTGGACCGATAATGCCAAAGGGGCGGTGGTTTGGCGTCTAAAAGAAGGCACCTTTATCCTGTGGAATGAAGCGGCCGAAGATATTAGCCGCTTGATCACGAAAAGCAATATTCCTGGAATACCAAAACACCCGGATACGCTAGCCGATATTCTGATCGATCGCCAGCTTGCCGTCCCATATCGCTTGAATCCGCAAACCGTCAGGCGCTACTGGAATATTAAGCCTGGCAGCATGGACCGGCCGCTTAGGGTGCTCAAGTTGGCGGATCCGATGAACGTGTATACCGACGCACTGCCTTTGATCGTCGACGGACATGTGATTCACATCGAGACCGAGACCGACGGTCAATCCGATGCGGTAGCACAGGATGGTGAAGCGGCCGTAACCCCAACAAATCACGATAGCGCGAATTCAACCGACGCGGATCGGGCGAACCCGGAATCTGAACCGGATATACCGTCTGGAGGCGTCGTGGAAATAGAGACATCGATAAAGGCTCAACCAGCAACGCCGCCCTCAGCGCCAACAAATCATTCCCAACCGAGTGCGGCTAGTCCTGCCCCGAACGCAGAGGACAATAGCAAGGCCAATAATCCCGCGGAAACCCAAGCCGCCAGACAGTGGTTGGCCTCACAGCACGCGGCCGGCGCCTTGTTGATGCAAAGTCTTGACCCGATATCCGCGGAATATTTTCAAATACAACCGAATGGCCGCGTCTTGATGTTGCATCAGAATATTGCAGCGGCATTGGACCAAAAACCCATCAATATCATCACGACAATAGACGCCGCCGGCATGATCGAAGTCGATCCGCGCAAACCCATGGTCAAGGTTACCGAACTGGGCGGCGTCAAGGGCGTACTGCTGAACAAAGAAACCAGCCGATACCTAACGGTATTGATCCAAAACGCGGAAACGCCGCCGGTTCCCCCAACACCGCCTCAAATCATCGCCACCCATCCGGGTACTAACCGCCCAACACCAAGTCACGGACAACCCCAGGGAGCGCATACAGCGCAACGCAATGCGAACCATGAGATTGAGCAACTTATACAAACGATTAAAGCCTTCGAACTGCCGCTTGCAGTCGATCAAACGGATGATAGCTTGATCGTGGATATGGTGTTACTGAGAGGTTATATCGAGGAACAGCAGTTATTCGAAATGAAACAGTTATTGCGATATGCCTTCGACCGACCGGATATTTCGATCGATAACACCAATAAAAAATTCATCGTTAAAAAGTAATGAAAGACGAATACGACTATCAATTACCCTGGCGGCCCAATTACGAAATTACGGCCATTGTGGTCTGGATCGCGTTTGGTCTTGTAGCGTATTTGATGTATCGGTTTTCGGGATTACCGAGCGAGCCTTTTACAGGTCTTATGGTGGCGTGCGTCTTCATGGCGGTCAAGCGCGTGCCGGCATCGGCCGGGGTTTGGTATCGAAAACACCGGCTCAATTACTTCAAATTTCAGCGGTTCAATGTCGCCAGTCTGGCCGGTATTGTTCGGCGCCACCCGGATCAATGGTGGTTGGGCTGGGGATTCGAGTGGAACCAAAAGCACGCCCAATTGGCTTACGACATCCAAAAGCGCGATTTAACCGGGTTAATCCCGGTCAATCATGATCGGATGGGGGCGACATGGATCCATGGGTTAGGGTTAACCGAGGATTACATTCGGCAAGCGATCTCGCACAGTGCCGGCCACACCTTGATCGTTGGTACCACTGGTGCCGGAAAGACCCGCTTGTTCGACATCTTGGTGACACAGGCGGTGCTGCGCAACGAAGCCGTGATTATCATCGATCCCAAAGGCGACAAAGATCTGAAATGGTGCGCCGAACGCGCGTGCCGACTTTCGCGGAACCCGGACCGGTTTGTCTATTTCCACCCGGCTTTTCCGGACGAAAGCGTCCGTATCGATCCGTTAAAGAATTTCAACCGCTCGTCCGAGTTGGCCAGCCGGATTGCCGCGGTCAGTCCTGGTGAATCCGGTTCGGATCCGTTCAAGGCCTTTGGGCAAAAAGCCTTGGATAACATCGTCCAAGGCCTGTTTGCGGCCGAAGAGCAACCGTCCCTGGTGAAGCTACGGACTTACCTGGAAGGCGGCCCGGTGCCGTTGGTGATTAAAGCCTTGGTGCGTTATTTCGACAAGGTGCTCCATTTCAATTGGCGCAGTAGTATCGGAATTAAAAGAATGGATCTGAACGATAAAACTGCGCAGTTGCTGGTCAAATTTTACCGGGAGCGGGTCCAGCAGGAACGGCAGAACACCGATCTGGAGGGGCTGATTTCCATGTTCGAACACGACCGTACGCATTTCAGCAAAATGATCGCCTCCTTATTGCCGCTGATGAATATGCTGACCTCCGGCAGCTTGGGCGCATTGTTATCGCCGGACCAAAGCGACTCGAACGATACACGTGCAATTACCGACGCGGCCGAAATCATTAAAGGCGCTAAAGTCGCATACATCGGTCTGGATTCCTTATCGGACAGCATGGTCGGCAGTGCTATCGGCTCCATTCTGTTGGCCGATCTGGCGGCTGTCGCCGGCGACCGGTACAACCACGGCGTCGATAACCGGCCGGTCAATATTTTTGTCGACGAAGCGGCCGAAGTGATTAACGACCCGTGCATCCAGCTCTTGAACAAAGGCCGCGGCGCACAATTCCGGTTGTTTATTGCCACCCAAACCTTTGCGGACTTTTCGGCCCGACTGGGTTCCGAAGCCAAGGCCAGACAAATACTGGCCAACCTCAACAACTTGATCGCGCTCCGGGTGATGGACGCCGAGACCCAGACCTATATCACCGACAACCTGCCCAAAACCCGATTGAAGTACATCATGAGAACCCAGGGAGTTTCTACCCATTCAGCGAATCCAGCGGTATTTTCCGGAAATATCGGCGAGCGATTAATGGAGGAAGAGGGCGACTTATTCGCCCCGCAGTTATTAGGCCAATTGCCTGATCTACATTACATCGCCAAATTGTCTGGCGGCCGCATCGTCAAGGGCCGTCTGCCAATACTGATCTCTGACCTGGACAAGGAAAAAACCCATGCCTCGCAAAAAAATGCGTAAACCAAAACAAACCGCGGAAGAAATCATGCTGAATCGATGGCGCAAATTAAACCCAACCGAGAATCGAGATTTGCAAATACTGGAATTGGATTGGCCGGTTGCGATCGACATTCTCCACGCGGCGATCAAGATCATGACCGATCATCACCATAAGGCAGATCAGTTGGAGGACGTGATCACGCAACTGATGTCTCAGGTACTGATCGCTTACGCGCAGGCATCCAGGCAGCATCATACGGACGATGCATATCGTCTGCTCCGGACGGTCGAATCGATTCAGCGCTTTTTGCTCCACAGGTATGTAATGGACGTATCGATTGAGGCTTTGGTGACCAACCCCAGGGTTGTCGCCTTGATCCAGCGAGCAGCGGCGTAATTATGACCAAGAGCCTCATTGTCACCTTGATCTTGTGGGCGGCCGAAGTATTTTTGATTGCGGTATTGGTGTCTGACCAATGGTTAACCAATATGCAAGATGCCGAAGACCGGATGATCATCGAATATCTGGGCGCTGACAACGATCGGCGGATTCGGGATGAAGCCAATGCGGTATTCAACGCCCTGCTGGTGGAAACCGGCATTCAACGTAACGTGTACCATTTTTTCATCCCTACCGTTGCCGAGCGCGAGAAATCGGTCGGGTTTGAACATTTCGGGCAGACCGATTATTTCCCCCTGGTCCAAAGCAAATTGGACGTGCTATTCGGGACGTTTTACCAATCGTTGCGGCGTTTTTTCTTACTGTTGTCCTGGTGGCCGTTTTTAATCGCCGTCGCCATACCCAGTGCGGTGGACGGCTTGGTGCAACGCAAAATCAAGCAATCCAACTTCGATTATTCCAGCCCGTTGGCGCACCGGTATAGCTTCTACACCGTCATCGGCATTATCTACTTGCTGCTGCTCGGCTTGACCTTCCCATTTCCGATCCCGCCGCAGGCGATGCCGATGGCCTGTGTCGGCATCGCCTTTGCGATGAACGTCTATTTTGCTCACACCCAGAAACGAGTATAGCCAGGAGAACCTGTATGAATCCATCCGGACAGACCGGCCGCTTAGTAGTCCTGTTAAGTCTGTTTCTTCTAGCAGGTACCGCTCAGGCACAGAGACTGCTTGGTGTCGTGATAGGCGTGCACGACGGCGACACGCTGACCTTGCTCACCGACGACCGGCAGACCTTAAAAGTGCGCTTGGCCAAGATCGATGCGCCTGAACTCAGTCAAGCCTATGGTCAGGCCGCCAAACACGGACTATCCGACACCACCTACCGCCGCCGAGTTACGGTCGAATATACCCAGCAAGACCGCTACGGCCGCCTTATTGGCCACGTCGACGTGGGCGGTCAGGACGTTAACTTGGCACAAGTAGCCAAGGGCTTGGCCTGGGTGTATCGGCAATACAGCAATGATCCGGTATTTCTTCAAGCCGAGCGCACCGCTCAAGCTAGTCACCTCGGGTTATGGCAAGATCCAAATCCTATTGCGCCTTGGGAATTTAGACGTACCGAGGATGCAAGATGAAGATGGCGATGGCGAAAGCGAATCCGGCAGACCTAGACATGGCCCTTGAACTGGCGTACGCGCTGGAGGCCATCAGCAGCCGACACGGCGGCACCATGCCCGAGAAGATCGCCAAGCCGCAAGGCGGTGAAGACGACACCGAACCCTTTTCTGTTGATGACAGTGAGAATTGCCGGCGTGTGTGCGAATACCTGATTCGCTTGGCACGCAGCGCGTCCTTGTTCCGCGTCGTCATGGGAATGACCGTGTTGCTGGATCCGACAAACAAGGTCGTGGACCCCACAGCCAGCACATTGGAGCATCACCCCGACACGCTAGCCGCACTGGCGGCAATGGCCAAGTCTGCGTCGGACGGCACGGAATAACAGAGGAGACGTCGGCATGCTGTTTACTGCCCCTGAATTCATGTACCTGTTTCTGCCGGCGACCTTGCTGTTGTGGTGGTGGCTCATGTCGCGACACTACGGAGAGATCGCGCAATGGTTCATCGTCGGCTGCTCGGTGCTGTTCTATGCAGCATGGAGCGCCGAGTACGCCTTGCTCTTGGTCGTCAACGCCTTACTGAATTTCTATTGGGGCAAACGGATTGCCGTCACTCACTCCAAAATCAGGTTAGTCTTGGGCGTTGTGTACAACCTGGGGCTTCTGGCCTACTTCAAATACGCCGATTTTCTGATCGAGACAAGCAACGCGCTGACTGGCAGCCAATGGCCATTGCTGCGGGTGATCCTGCCGCTCGGAATCTCATTTTTTACCTTTCAGGCGATTGCCTATTTAGTCGATTGTGCCAAAGGCCGGGTCGACGATTTCGATCTTGGCCGTTTTGCGTTTTCCATTTCGTTTTTCCCGCATCTGATTGCCGGCCCGATCCTGCATTATTCCGACATCATGCCGCAGCTCCGGCAAGGCATTCGCTTCGATCCGGAACGCATGACCAAAGGCTTGTTCCTGTTTGTGGCGGGACTGTGCAAAAAGACCGTGATCGCCGATCGCCTGGCGGCCGTGGTGGATCCCTTGTTTGAGCTCAGCGATCGACTCACCGTGTGCGAGGCCTGGGTAGCGGCCGCGGGGTATGGCTTGCAAATCTACTTCGACTTCTCGGGCTACTGCGACATGGCCAGCGGCGTCGGATTGATGTTCGGACTCGTGCTCCCGCAAAACTTCGCTTCGCCGTATCAAGCCGGTACGATCGCCGACTTCTGGAAGCGCTGGCATATCACGCTCTCGCGGTTTCTGCGCGACTATCTGTACATCCCGTTAGGCGGTAACCGGCAAGGCTTTTATCGTGGATTGTGGGCCGCGGCCATCACGATGCTACTAGGCGGCTTATGGCACGGTGCCGCCTGGACCTTCGTCGCCTGGGGAGCGATGCACGGCGCCATGATCGCGCTTTATCGGTTATGGACCAAGACCGGTTATAGGATGCCGGGCTATCTGGCTCGAACCTTGACCTTGCTTGGAGTGTTTTTTGCCTGGGTGCTATTCCGGGCGGCGAGTATTGACCAGGCACTACACATCTGGCAGGCGATGTTGGGACTCAACGGGATATCGGTGCCGGTCATGCTCGCCGGCTGGTTCGGGTCCGAGACGGTTCCGATATCGGGGCAGGTCAACGGTCTGGACATGCTTGCCATCGGCTTCCTACTGGCGATTTGTCTGCGCTACCGCAATGCGCAAGCACAACTCGACACTTTCACCCCGGATCTGAAGGCACTCGCGACTTTTGCCGGTTATTTCTTCGCCGGCACCTGGCTATCGGCAGCCCATGAAAGCTTCATCTACTGGTCGTTCTAATTTCGGCCATTTCTGGCGTGCCGCTTTGGCCGTGAGCGTGTTGATTGGCGGGGCGATGCTGGTGTGGAACTGGCTGGTGAATCCCTACCAAGTGTTCGATGTCGACCAAGGCATCGGCGAACCTTACACATCCCCGGCGACCAACGAACGTTACCGCAAAGTGAGCCATCTGTTGAATCAGATATCGGCGCCGGACCCGGAGCAGCCGATTGATTGCCTTCTGGTCGGGTCATCGGTGATTGGCTTGCTCGACCCACGGCTCTTGGCGCAGTATTTCCCTGAAGGCCGGTGTTACAACCTGGCATTCTTGGCGGGTCGGCCGGGTGAGATCCTGGCCACGTTAAACGCGTTGATCGCACAAGGACTGCCACTTAAGCGGATCGTCTACGGATTGGAGCCGTTCGCCTTTTCCGACCCGGTAAACGACGGCCCAGCCAATCGATTGCATCCGATCGTGACCGGCGAATCGCTCTGGAAATTCTATTTGAATTACCTGTTCGAACCCAGCCTTGGCGATGGGATAGGGTATCTGTTCGACGCCTTAAACCACACCATTTCCGTTAGATACGATATAGACCATACCGGCCGGTATCAGTTGGTCCGGTACGACACGGAAATACAGAGAAACGAAACTGAATTCGTCAAAAGACAATTCGAGCAGGGTAGGGGGCCCAAGTCTGTTTCGCCTTGGATAATGACGCGATTCGACGAGTTTAAATCGCTGGTGGAGTTTCTAAATAGCCAACAGATCGAAGCTCATTATTATTTAAACCCGCTACATCCGAGTATTGCGAAAGTCTACGGGACATCGGGATTGGAGGAGTTCAAAACCCGGATTTCGAGTAGAACAGGTGGCCGGACTATTCCCGACTGCTCACTCTTGCTGAGTGAAAACGCGAATATCCGATTTTACGATTACAAGCATTTTCGGACGACGGAATCGACGACGGTGTTGGATTGTGCGTTAGGAAATGGCTCAAGTCAAAGTCGACAGCAGAGAGGCAGGTGATCGACAGACGTATTTGCGCAGTTGAAATGATACAGGTGGATATCGAGTGGAACACGACAGACCAATGGCGCGAAAAACGCGTCATTTGGGGCTGGGGACGTGCGGCTGCTTTTACAGAAACCTCGCTTGCGGTTGAAGCGTCAGCCTAGGAACCCACCGAATCATCTTCCTTTGGGGGAGGCTGCGAAAGCTCTTTAGTTAGGAAGAGAAGGTAAAAACGGATTGTTAATGACTAACGAGCCAATAGCTTGACCATGTTGCATGTCTTCCGAATACAATATTGAGCACCCGGCGTCCAGCGCCGCGCTGACAATCATGCTGTCATACAACGAAAAACCAAATTGTTCGGCAATCGCCAAACCTTGTTCGTGGATGCTGACGCTCAAAGCTTGAGTTTGACAGATACTTCGGATAATCGACAAGGTTTCGCGGATTTCGACATACGTCATCTTCAGTTTGCGCGACGCTACCGACGCAAATTCATTCAGCACCTGCACATTGATTATGCCGCCGAAGGCGATAATCTCTTCGGCGCGGTCTGCTTTTTGACTGTCCTCAGACAGTAAATACAGCAAGACGTTGGTATCGAGAAACGGCTTAGCGGTTTTCATTCGCTTCCAGGCGGTCAAACTTAAAATCAGCGGGTAGGCGCCCACGAAATTGATGCAATTTGGCTAACAACGTCTTTGCCGAAGGTTTTTTCTCTAGTTCAAACACCCGTTCGCCGGCGATATGTACTTCAATGTCATCGCCTTCCTTTAACTCTAACGCTTCTACCACCGTGGCGGGCAAACGAATAGCTAAACTATTACCCCATTTTGCGACTTGCATGTGCCTCTCTCGACTCATTAAAAGATATACATAGCACATTGTATATCCATGAGACGATGAATGCTATTGCCTCTCATGGTCAACCCTAAGCCGATGATCGGAATCTGCGGAAACCCCGCCGTTCTGGCGCGAACCAGCCACCCATTCCAATTAAAACCGCCACCGTTGTTAACCGGCGTGTAAATTTTTCCAATTTTTGATCAAAATGAGCGTCCAACTCTTTCCAGGATGAAAAAAGCTTTGGTTTCATTGAACAAGCCGGCGGTAAAGATGTCTTTGTCTGCTTTGGTGTGATCCAAGGCAGCGGTCGGAAAAGCCTGAAGGAAGGCCTGCGCGTGGCCATGGAAGTGACCTCGGGGTCCAAAGGTCCGCAAGCTGAAAACGTGACCCCCTTTATACTCGTCGAAGCAGTGGCTCAGCAAGGCGTGAAACCAAATCCTAGCTAGGCTATTGTTTTTATTTTAAACAATGCCTTTAAATTGCAATAATTTAACATAACCTATATTATGCGAAGTAATATCATAACTGGGCTAGGGGGCTCAGCTCAAACCTGCGCAATTTTTTAATCGTATTAAAAACAGTTACATAAAAATGCAAGATGCCAAAATTGCTTGATTAAACACATCCCTACTACTTTCCAGCAAGGTGAAGTTTTCTTTCGCTCGGGTGATGCCCGTATAGATCAGTTCACGGGTAATAACAGGACTTCTGTTTTCAGGCAGCACCAAGGCAACGTGACTAAACTCCGAGCCTTGGGATTTATGAACCGTGATGGCAAAAGCGGTTTCCACATCCGGCAGCCGCATCGGCGATATCCAGCGTATCTTGATGTCAGCCAAGGGATCGTCGTTTGGAAATGCCACCCTCAGTTTCCCGTTGCTGTCTTTAAGGGCAATGCCGATATCGCCGTTCATCAGGCCCAAATTGTAATCATTCCGAGTCACCATGACGGGACGGCCTTCATACCAAAGGCTGGTTTTTTGTTGTGGAAACAACCAGTCTTCGATGCGCTGATTGAGCTCTTCTATTCCCCACACGCCACGGCGCAGAGCGCAGAGCACCTGAAAGGTATCAAAGGCTACCAGCACTTGTTTAGCCCAGTCATCGTATTGGGTGTTATCGGCAGGACGATTTTCCTCGATCACTGCCAGATAATAGCCATAGCCTTGACGATCATTGGGTTTGCCGTTGTCATTGACGCCGGCATTCAAGGTCACCAGTTTTTTTAACAAGCGGTTTGCCGCATCCGGATTAGGCTGTTCTCTCAGCTTTAAATACTCTGTACGCGGTTCAGGTATTAAATCCGCATAGGTACTTAGATTATTTAAGACGGCTTGGGCTTGCTCGGCATTCCCTAGATTCACCGCTTTGGCCAGCTGGCCAATACCACTGAGTTCATTAAACCGGTGGCTATACCGAAGCATGATGGTTTGTTGGTTGATCGCCGAACCGGTAACTGTGGGCGCATCTAACAGCTCACCTGCATACTGGTTAATCCATGCCCGTGTCGACTCGTCGTAGGCACTGTTTTCGGCGCCAAAGCATAAATCCCCCATCACAGAACCGGCTTCGACCGACGCCAATTGATCCTTGTCGCCCAGCAATATTAATTGGGCAGTATCCGGTAGCGCATCCAGCAACGAGGCCATCATTTCCAGATCTATCATCGAGCCCTCATCGACAACCACAATATCCGCGACGATGGGATTATCTCGATGATGAATAAATCGCCGAGAGTCGTGCCGGCTTCCTAGCAAGCGATGCAACGTGCTGGCTTTCTTGGGGATGGCTTGTTTGATGTCCTCACTGACGTTTAGATGATCCAGCGCCTTGCCAATGGATTCACTGACCCTAGCGGCCGCTTTGCCGGTGGGTGCGGCTAATAAAATATTCAGCTTTTTCGTATGGTTTGATTCGTATTGGGTTAGGTTAATCAATAGTGCTAAGAGCTTCGTCAACGTCGTGGTTTTACCGGTACCCGGTCCTCCGGTAACGATGGTAAACCGCGAACGCAAAGCCAACACACAGGCGATTTTTTGCCAATCTGGGATCTTTGAGTTTTCAGCTGTTTCAGGGATAGCAGGAAACAAGTCTGTTAATTGATCGCGCAACGCGACGGGCAAATGCTCTCGGATTGGCCGCAAGCGTTGTTGGATACTCGTATTCAGGGTTTGTTGATAGTGCCAGTAACGCCGTAAATATAAACGCCCCCCTTCCAAAACCAAAGGTGTGCTGCCCTGCCCCAACGCAACCAGCTTCGATTGTTTCAGCGCCGATAGCCAATGTTCCAAATTAAATGCTTGCAGCGCCGATAACTCGCGGTTTGCCAATTCATGCTCGACTTTCCAGGCATCATCGGTCGGAATGGCCAGCGTTAAGCCAGGCTGTTGACAGAGTTTTTCTAAATCCAGATACACTTCACCTCGATCCAGCTGGTGACTGACCAGAGCCCCGGCCCACAGGACGGCATCGCTCGCATTCTGATCCTGATCGAGCAGAAAACGGACGAAAGCTCTGTTCAACTGGCTTAACCAACCCCGCACTATCCATTGATCCATGTTTTCAAGTACGGATAATCCCTGCGTCATAGTGTGTCTCCATTCAGCGTCGATGCCGAAAACAGTTTATCCAGGCCCTCGATGAGTTCACGCGGCGGTTTAGTCAACAGCCGGCCACCGCTTGGGCTTTGCGATCCACGCAGAAATAAGTACAGTCCGCCGCCGATATGCGTATCGTAATCGTACTGTTCACCCAGCCGAACCTTCAGCAAACGATGCAACGCCAGTAAATAGAGTGAATATTGCAAATCGTAGCGTTTTGACAGCATCGCCTGTTCAAGAGCCTCCTGCGTATAACTCGCATCATCATTGCCCAGGCTATTAAACTTGTAATCCACCACGTAATATTGCTGCTGATACACAAACACCAAATCCATAAAGCCTTTTAATAAGCCGTTGACGAATCTCGGCAGCAAACTCGGCCGGGGAAGCCCTGCAAAGGTATGTCGGGTCACCAGCTGGTCTAAGGCTTGAACATTGACGGCGTCCGCCCCCAGCAGAAACTCCATTTCAGCCTGATAGTCATCGGCACCCAGTTGAGCCAAACTCAGATTTTCACCTTCCAACAAGGGCATGCTTAACCAGACCGATAATGCCGAGGCAATAATCTCTTGTTTGTGAGTCCATTCACTGGCGGTAAAGCCCTTTTGGATTAATTGTTGGCCTAGCGCCGGATTGGCCTGCACAGTCGAAAAACCTAATTGTGCGCATTGCTCCAGCAGGTCATGAATCAACACCCCAGGCCCTGAGCCTCGGGCTAAACCGTGAATGCCGGCCAGTGGCTTTAGCGTCGGCGCGAGATTCAGGTCCGCTTCATCATTTTGTTTATCGTCCCGGGCGGTTTCCAGTTCTTGCGGCAGAGGCGGTTGCTCCTCCTGGATCAACTGAGTCTCTTCAATTTGCAGGGCGCTATAGCTTGCCACCCACCAATTATTGGCAATTCTGGCGGCGGCAGTGCGCGTGGATTCCAATTGCTCCGTTTGTTGCGGGGCAAGGTAAAGCTCATCGTTGATGGTGGGTAAGCCGGTCAGCAGGATGGACTCGCAATGGCCTTTCAGGTGCGTCAGTTGTGAACCCAACGCGCCGACGGACAGTCCGGCTTGCCAGTTCAACAGCGAACCCATGGCGGATTTTTCCAGCTGGCATTCCTTGGTATTGCCGAATTTAATCGGCGCTATCCCTAACCAGCAGGCATGTTGCGCTCGAGTCATGGCGACATACAGTAAGCGCAAGTCTTCCTGCAGGCGTTCTTCATCGCTTAACGCCCTAATGTCATCCGCCTTCGTCAAATCGATGTTGAGGATTTGCTGTTCATCGTGATAGCGGTAGTGGGTATTGAATCGGCTGTTGATTTCCCGAAAGCTGCATATAAAAGGCAGAAACACCAAGGGATACTCAAGGCCCTTGGATTTATGGATGGTGACGATTTTGATCAGATTGGCATCGCTTTCCAGACGGATAATACCTTCGTCGCCGGATTGACTACTCTCGGCTTCGATAGCCTCCGCCAGATAACGGATTAAAGCCTGCTCGCCTTCGAGCTGGCCGCTGGCTTGTTGCAGAAGCTCCGCCAGATGCAATAGATTAGTGATGCAGCGTTCGCCTTCACTGTCCGCGGTGAGCCGCGCATGCAAGCCATAATCGCTCATCAGTTGCCGCAAGGTCGGCAAAATACCATCCTGTTGCCAGCGCGCCTGATAACCCAGGAAACGTTCCAATTGCTCTTCCCAACCTGGCTCATCTATCGCCAGTTGCTGCAGCGCTTGATAAGACCAACCAAAGGTGGCGGTACTTAACGCGGTGCGCACCTTGCGTTCATTACGCGGTTCGGCGAGCGCTTTCAGCCACAGCAACAGGTCTTTCGCCTCACGGCTGGCAAAGATCGAGTCGCGCTCGGACAGATAAACACTACGCAATTGGCGTCTGGCCAGTGCGTTTCGCATCACTTTGGCTTCGGCGCCGCTTCTGACTAAAATCGCAATATCCGAAGGTTGTAAGGACTTTAACTTTTTTGATGATTTAAAACCGGTACGGCCTTGCGTCGCCAAATTCAGCAAGCCCACAATCTCGCTGGCCGTCACCTCGGCCATGGTTTGCCGATATTCCGGCAGTCCCACGGGCTTTAGCTGGCCATCGGCATCGGTGATATCCCAATGCCAGAGCGTTAAGGCCGGCGCCGCCAGATCGTTGATGACCCATTCATCCTCACGGCCCTGGGCGGCCACAGCAATGAACGGCAAGGGATTATCATTCTCGCGTTTGAACCGAAAAGCCCCGTTGGGCTGCTGATCGGCATATAGAAAGACCTGATTCACCGCGTCCACCAGATGTTGGGTAGAGCGGTAGTTAGTGCCTAGCGTGTAATGCTTCCCCTCCGTATCTTGATGCGCCCTGAGATAGGTATAAATATCGGCCCCCCGGAACGAGTAGATCGCTTGTTTAGGATCGCCTATCATCAAGCAGCCCAACTCAGCATTGCCCTCTGCCGGATACAGGGTGGAAAAAATACGGTATTGAACCGGGTCGGTATCCTGAAACTCATCGATTAAGGCGATGGGGTATTGCTGCCGAATCACGCTTGCCAAGCGCTGACCGTTGTTGCCTTGCAGGGCTTGATCAAGGCGGGTCAGCATGTCATCGAACGTCATCCGCGCCACACGTTGCTTTTCACTGTCGTAACGGTTGCGAATCCAGTGGATGGCGTGTTTGATCAGTTCGATTTTTAAATTCGGTAATGCCGCGAGTTGCCCCGGTAATCGGCTAATCGCCTCAAAGCCGGGATGCACGGGTGGCGTTTGACCCGATTTGGCGAGGTTTGCCATACCGGCCGGCGAAAGGCTTTTAAAACCCGTTAGAAGATCAAGCGATTCCTGATTTGGATCAGAACTCCAGGTTGCTATTTTACCGATCCAGCTCTGAATGGAATTGGACTTATAGTTTACGCCAGGCAGTACTTTGTTTTTAACTGCTGTTTCCACTAACGCTTTAATTTCATCTGCCCATACTCCCCAGGGCTGCTTGAGTAATTGCAAAGCCTCTTGTTTGGCGGTATTGACTGCGGTCATCAAGGTTTTGATGTCTTGATCGGGCGTCAGGCAGTCTGGAATTGGATCGGCGTTATTTAACAGCGATCGAATTTCCCCGAGTAAGTTATCCGGTTGCTGAAAAAGGCCATAGAGCGCCAGAAAGTCCGGGTCGTCGTGCGCCATTTCGTAATAGAACGTGCGCCAATAATCTCTAACCACTTCGTTCAACAGTTCGGTATCGTCGGTATTGACCTCCTGATGAAACAGGCTGCCACTATCGAACGCATGTTGTTGCAACATGCGATTACACCAGCTATGGATGGTATAGACAGCCGCTTCGTCCATCCAGTTGGCGGCCAGTTCCAGACGCCGGGCACAGGCTGGCCAGAGAGCCGGATCATAATCCGCGCGGATGGCTTCCAGAAAGGCATCGCTTTTCACCGGTTTCTCACGGAAAAAACGCGCGACCTGGCTAAGACGCTCTCGAATCCGTTCGCGCAACTCTTTAGTCGAAGCTTCAGTAAACGTGACCACCAGAATTTCCGGTGGCAATAACTCACGCCTCGGAAGTGAGTCGTCGGGTTGATGCCCCAGTATCAAGCGCACATAGAGTGCCGCAATGGTATAAGTCTTACCCGTCCCGGCGCTGGCCTCAATCAAGCGGGTCCCGGACAAGGGAAACGTCACCGGATTTAACGCAATAGCCGTACTCATTCTGACACTCCCTGTGCGATTTCGGTTTGCTGGATTTGATTAAAGGCCGGTTGATACAGCGTTTCCACCCAATATTGAAAAGCCTTATCTTGATAGTTGTTTTGACCCGACTTTTGAGCGGTTTCCTGAGGGCTTTGGTTTAAACTGGCAAAATCCGGAAAGAATCGTGTCAGATAGGCATCGTAATCTACCTCCCCTGGCGTCCAATCATCCCCTTGGTATCGGCTGATGGCTTTTTCCAGGGCTTTATCCTGATCACTGTTGGCAGCGGCGGCCAGCCAGGCAAAAGCGGTTTTGCAGGCCACCGGCAACGGGGCTTGCATCCCTTGGTGATACGCTTCGACCAGGGATTGCAGGTGCGCATAAGCCTCGGCTTGATCGATGGCGGGGATTTCAATCACCGTATCGGCGGCAATCACCAGCGTCTGTACCGGTAAATGATCGGCACACGCCGCCAGATGCTGCACCCAATGTAATAACAAATTGGGGTATTTGAGGGTCTTGTCTTTATTGATCAAGCGCTGAGCGGTCAAATAAATCAAGCCATCCCCCTGCTGATCGCTGCTACGCCGTAACTGGCTCAAATCACCCGTCAAATGTACCGTCACCCCATCGGTCAGGGTAAAGGGCGGCAAATGGGTGGCATGAGCTTCGAGTTCGCTGGACCAGATGGGCAGTATTGCTTGGTACTGCTGCCAGGCCAATTTGACCGGTTCGCTGATGGCGTCATAGGTGGCCTGAGCAAATCCGCCTAAAGGCAGCAGGCCCTGCTGGGCCATGGCGGATTGTTGCTGGGTAAAAAACGCCGCGGTGTCATCGAGATCGGCGCCGTTCGCCTGTTCGCTGTTTAAGCGTTGCAGCAAGGCTTCACTCAATACATAGGCTTGCAACGCGTCAAAGCCAAACGGTTCATGATCTTCGCTGGTGACCGTTTCCTCATCGAAGCCAAACTTCAGGGTATGATTGCAGAAGGCTTTGACTGGGGCTTTTAAAAAGCGGGCCAGCGACTCCAGAGAAAGCGTGAACCCTTTTGCTTCCAGATTGGGTACAGATCGCTCGGATAAATGGCTATCCGTTGCCGGCTCATACCATTCCCGCGCATAGGTAAACAGCCGCGGATCACGATTTTGCAGCACATAGGCCAAACTAAACGGTTGCAGTGGATGTTCGACGGTCAAGGACGCCAGTAAGGAAACCTCATCCGCAAGCCGCCATCCCTGAGCTAACACTTCGCGTAATTGACTGATCAACACCGAAGGCGGTCGCTCGCTGTTATCGCGGATGCTGCGCCCTACCCAGCTGATATACAACTGCTGTCTCGCCGACAATAAGGCCTCCAGAAACAGGTACTGATCGTCCTGCCGGCGCGAACGGTCGCCGGGACGATATTGGCCTCGTTGGCTCATCAGATCAAAGCTGGGTGCTTGTTGATTGCGCGGATAGTCGCCGTCGTTCATGCCTAACAGGCAAATCACCCGGAATGGAATGGCGCGCATCGGCATCAAGGTACAGAAATTGACGCGGCCGCTGAGGAAACGTTGCTGCAAGGACGGTTCATCCACGCTGGAGAGCCAGGCCTCACGCACCACATTAATCGGCATCGTATCCGTTTCCGTTAAACCTGCTTGCTCGCAGGACTGGCCCCACTTAGCTAAGGAACTGGTCAGCGTTTCCAGGGTTTTTCGTTCCTGGTCGTTGCTGACGCTAAAAAAGTCGTCCAGCAGCGCTAACAGGGTCCGTTGCCAATCTTTGGTATTTTGTTCACGCTTGAGTAACAAGGCGAATTTCTCAAGCGTCTCCAACAGAAAGGACAAATCGCCCACCCATTGCGCCTCCAGCCCGCCAATTTCGGGATAAGGCTCGATCTGTGCAAAGGCTTCGCCGGCACCCACCGCATAACCTAATAACATTCGGCGTAAACCAAACTGCCAGGTATTGGCCTCCAGATGGGACGGCATACTCACCGTCTGGGTACGTTGTTCGGCATTTAAGCCCCAACGAATGCCGGCTTCTTCAATCCATTGGTGTAATTTGGGAATAGCCGCTTCATCGATAGTAAAACGTGCCCGCAGTGCCGGCACTTCCAGTAAGCCCAGAAACTCGCTGACGGCAAAACGCGATTCCGGCAAATTCAGTAAGGCCTCGACGGCCACCAGCATGGGGTTTTGACCGCGTTGCTGTTGGTCGGCCAAACTGTAGGGAATATAGCGCGGATCATCCGCTTGAATCTGGCCAAACACCGCGCGGATATGCGGCGCATATTGATTGATGTCCGGCACCATCACAATCACATCGCGCGGGTAAAGCGGTTCCCGGTTTTGTTTGGCGGCGGCAAAACGGGCGAGCAATTGATCGTGCAAAATTTCGACTTCCCGCTGCGCGCTATGGGCAATATGAAAGGCGATGGAATCATCCGCTGCGGGTAGGAGCATGGGCTCTTCCGGCAAAGGCTCCAGATCAAGAATGGACTGCTGGAGATGTTGCAATAAACTGCGTTGACCGAGTTCCCCATAGTCTTTGAATAGATCGATTTTGTTCTGCGGCCAATGCCAGTGCTCATAGTGCTGGGTTTCATCAAAATGGTCCAGCAAGCGAATGTAATCACGGCCCTGTTTACCCCAGGCGGCCAATAACGGCGACGCATGAAGGTGCAGTTCTTCGGCGGTCAATGAGGAGGTCATCCCCGCTTTATAGGACTGCCGCCGCCGCTCGGCTTTGAGAAGTTCCTTGTCTTCGATAATATCGGCCCAGTAGTGCTGGCAAGGGTTATGGACAAATAAGACAATCTGACAAAACTTGCCCAGCTTGGCCAACACTTCAAGCGATTGTTGCGGCAGGGACGACAACCCAAACAAAATAATCCGCCGAGGAATCCCCGCTGGACGCTGATCCAGCGTGTCGATATGCGTCATAAACTGGGCATGCACCGATGCTCGACTGGCGAACTGCATCGACGCCTCGCCCAAATCCTCAAGCACCGCCCGCCATAAAAGGGCTTGCCAGTGCTGTTGTTCGGGCAGAGGCTTGATCTCACCGTGGGCGTTGCGCAACACATCATTCCCATCGGCCCAATCCGAAATCCAGTCCGAACGGTACACCTGATATTGGTCGAACAGATCTGCGAGTTGTTCGGCCAATTGATAGCGTTTACGGCTGTTGCTGTCATCCGCCAAAAAGCCGGCCAGGGTTTCAAAACCAGATTGAGTGATCAGCTTGGGCAACAAACGATACAAACGCCAAATCAGCGGGGCTTTGGCCAGGAGTTGCTCTTTGGGAATTTGCTCGCCCAATACCGCACGATAGGCACTCCAGATGAACAACGAGGGCAATTGCACTTTAGTCGCGGCAACAATGCCTAATAAGGCGTTTTGGGCCAAGTTTTGTTTCAACCACTGCCCCATGCCATTGCTCTGCACCAGGAAAATCTCGTTTTCCAAGGGGGCTAGCGGGTGTTGGCGTAGCCAATATTCTAGGACATCCCGGAGTTCTTCCAGTTGATTGGAATGAATCACGGCAATACCGCTATCCAGTGGGCTGGTGTGATTTGATGCGGTCATTATATGTTGCCCTATGATTTTAGTGATCGACTCGGTGCATCTCGCCAAGGATCAGCTTGGCTACTGTCACACCCCTCCCCCTAACCTGTGGATCGGTGCGTCTAGCGTTTTTGGGTTGACTTTAATCCGGCACTTCATAGCCTGGCGCCAGTAGTGCAGTGGAAACGCCATATAACGCGAGATAATTTTTAAGCCAAAGTCGGTATTCCTTTCCTTTTAGCTTATGATCGGCTGAACAATCGACGATCCATTGGCGAAGTACATACCCGGCGACTGCCGCTCGCAATTTAAGGTGCAATACACCGTTTGTCATGCCGTAATCGCACTCAATAATTTCAGGGTATTCCTGATTGGGGTGTGGTACCAAATCTAATTCAACAATGCGATTCCACTGGATATCGGCAGAGGGTAGCTCATCACTCTGAATGGTGCTGTCTTCAATGAACTGGCTTTTCCGGACCCGAGTAAAAACGAAATCACGAAATTCCTTGGATTTTCGGTCAAAAGCACGAACGTGCCAACGCAGCCCATCGTTTACCAAGGCAAATGGGGCAATTTCACGGGTTGATGCTCCGCTTGAATGCGATACGTACTCGATGTTGACTATTTTTTGTTGATGAATGGCTCGAGTAATAGGCGCAAGAATCGCCATGGTTGGCTGGTTTAAGATTCTGGGTAATTCACAGGACAGCAGAGAACTGCCGCCGCCACTAATGCCGTCACCGAATCCCTGAGAAAGTGCTGTCAAGACCCGCTCGGGTACATGATTAAAGGCTGGTACGAAGCCCTCCCCTATCACATAGTATTTTGCTTTGTTATCAAAGCTAATGTTGTCAGGAAAGATTTCTCGGTATTGGGCAAAATCCCTTGTCGCAACTGCTGGAGCAACTCCGAATCTCTGAATCAAATCCTGTCGCCGTGCATCCCCGAGAAAATACAACCGAAACTCAATGAAGATGAGCCGCTCCCGTTGGGCATGACTAAGCGTATCAATGATGTCTGGATAAGGGGCAATGGTATTCATGGAGGGGTATTCTATAGATCTGGCAGGGTAAAGCAACTTATTGGATATTTGACATGATCATAATGAGTATGTTTTATAAATCTGTAGATCATTACTTATACCCAAAGGAGGTCGCATGGCTACAAATCCACCGAAAGGCGATGGGCATCGCAATGGCGCAGTACGAGATCGTTCACAAACTCAAACTCCATCAGGACACTGGGTCAAACGTGACACGGATACTGGCCGATTCAAGAAAGTCGCCCAAGCGGCCTTTTGATTTATTTGTTAAACCCTAGCCATGACTTTCGAAGCCTGTTTTCCTGTGTTCAGCGAGTTGCGCCCGCATCTTTCGCAGGAACAGCTTTTAGCCTAGGTTCGCCGCCAACAAACGCAGTCCTACCAAATTCTGGCTGTTAGACAACAAGGTGCCGTTAAAAGCGTGGCGGGTTTTCGTTTCTCCGAGTTTTTGGCCTGGGGCAAAATACTGTATATCGACGATTTGGCCACGTTAAGCGGCGATACTTCGCAAGATTCTGCCAGCGCCTTGTTCGATTGGCTGATCCAGCATGCGTTAAGCGCACGGTTGCCGTGGCGTAACTTTGGATTCCGTTTATCGGCGCCATCATGCGCATCAATGGTATCTTAACCGGGGCTTTCAATTGAGCCGCCACCACTTTTCCCTGACATGCAACTCGTAACTCTGCAATGAAAATACTGGCTTTATCCGGCAGCTTGCGGGCAGCGTCCATCAATTCGGCCGTGTTGCGCACGGTGAGGCTTCTGGCGCCGGTCTCTATGGAAGTCTATTTGTTCGCGAGACTTGGCGATTTGCCCTTGTACAATCCGGACTTGGAAAACGCGCCTCCGGCCGCCGCACAGCTATTACGCAACGAAGTCGCCTCGGCGGATGCCTTGCTGATCGCAAGCCCGGAATATGCCCACGGCGTTACCGGTACCATCAAAAACGCACTGGATTGGCTGGTGGGCTTCGAAGGCTTTGTTAACAAACCGGTGGTGGTATTGAACGCGACGCCGCGGGCCCATCACGCCGACGCCGCGCTCCGGGAAACCTTGACCACCATGTCGGCCAACCTGATCGAAGCGGCATCGATCACTTTACCGTTGCCGAGCGCGAATGTCACAGAGGAGAACTTGTTGGCTTTGCCGGAGATCTCGGCTTTATTGAACGGAGTATTGGCACAAATCCAACGCGAGGTAATGAATCCCTACCTCGACAGTAGCCACTATATCGACAGCCAACATCCGCTGATCGTAGCGAAAGCGGCAAAATTTGCGGAGGGCTGCGCCGATGAGGAAGAGATCGCCAAGCGCTGTTTCGAATTCGTCCGCGACCAGATCAAACATAGTTGGGACTACCAGCAGAATCCCTTGACCTGCAAAGCCTCCGAGGTGTTAATCCACGGCACCGGCTATTGTTATGCCAAAAGCCATTTGCTGGCCGCGTTGCTACGCGCCAACGGCATTCCCGCCGGGTTGTGTTACCAGCGATTGACGATAGACGGCGACCAACCCTCTTTTTGTCTGCACGGATTGAATGCGGTCTACTTGCAGCAATACGGCTGGTACCGGATCGACGCGCGTGGCAATAAGCGCGGCGTGAACGCGGAGTTTTGCCCGCCGCTGGAGAAATTGGCGTTCCCGATTGTGAATCCTTTGGAACAAGATTTGCCCGGTATCCGGGCTGAGCCCTTGCCGGCCGTTGTCAAAGCCTTAACCGAAAACCAAACCGTCGAGCAGGTTTACGACAATTTGCCGGACGTCGATCCTCAAAACACGGTCGCGGCGCCTGGCGGGATAATGTCTTAGTGGAAAGGCTATGGCGATCCGTCAAATACGAACGAGTCTACCAGCACGTTTAGGATTCAGTCGGTCAAGCCCGCGCCTCAATTTTTGATTATTTCAAGTGGTACAACCACGAACGACCGCATTCCAGTTTGGAACGAAAAACGCCACAACAGGCGTATAACGATGGCTTGCTAATCCTCAAGTTGGCTGCCTAAACCATGGTAGGGATTTCACTTTAAATTCCGGTTTTGCTGTTCAAACGAATGGGGTCACTTCTCAACATCAGAAATTTGATCACCACCCCTTCAAGAAATTGACCGCTGCCGTTCTAAAGGGTCCTGTCGGTAATAGAGCTTCAATTGCCGATAGACGTCAGGGTAATGTGCTTGCAATACCTCTGGAAGGGAGAAGAAATATTCACTGACGACCGCAAAAAATTCAGCAGGACTTGTTGCGGCATATGAATTGATGTAACTGTACTGGTGATGTTGAAGGCGTTCAATCAATCCTTCATATGCAGTCGTTAAAGCTGCTGTCCACTCTGGTACGCGCATTTCATAATGCAAAGGGGGATAGCCATTGTTACTACCATTCAGTGCATCGAGCTTGTGGGCAATCTCATGGATGACGACATTCCGACCGGAATGGCTTTCTTGCATATCCTGTTCGACATCAGCCCAGGATAGTATTACTGGGCCACGCGACCAGCATTCGCCACTTAAAATCCTTTCCTGCTGATGTATAACACCAGCACTATCGACGGAATCGCGACGGACTCGAAAAGCACCAGGATAGACAATAACATCCGTCCACCCTGATAAGCAGTTCAAGCCTAAATGTAATATAGGCAAACAGGCTTGACTGGCGATGTTGACGCGCATGATATCGGTCACTAAAAACTCATGGGCGCCGACAATGTTTTTTTCGCGCACAAACAGGGTTGCTAATTCTCGCAGATGCGCTGTTTCGACCGCGCTCAGTCTTTGCAGTACCGATAATTTTTCAGTCGTCTGTTGCCATAGCGCATGTGGAATCGCATGTTGATGCAGGATATAGCGAATACGAAAGCGTTTGAAGAAATTCAAGTTAGGCTAAAAGCGCCGCAATGATGCCAGTCATGAAGATGCCGTCAAACGTTCCGGCCCCGCCAATGGACGCAACGGGCACACCTAGGCTGCCAACATTTTTGAGATGCAGGACATCGGCACCAATCAATACGCCCAGCACGCCGCTGATGTAGGCCAGATGTGCGGCATGTTCTGAGTCCAATATCAACGCTATGGCGACCGAAACTAATGGCGCCACAAAAACAGGCATCCCAAAGCCAATGCCCGGCTCAGGCCGGCTCATTCGATAACTCAATGCTGTCACAGCAGCAAATGCAATACCCAGCTTGATAGGATCAATCAATTGCAATGAGATGAAGTAGAGACATAATCCAACCGGAATTACGCAGCCGCCGACATTGACCGCAATAACAGTATTGCCCTCTCTGGCTGGCTGGAATAACTCCCAGACTGGTTTTCGGCCTGGTAATTCGACCAAATGTCCACTTTCCTGAGTCCTTATCTTGAAGATTGGCAAATTGATCCCGCTGCCAATTAAAGTTCCGACCAACACCATCAGCGTACCCTGTGGGGTCAATCCCAGCTTGGCGAATGCGATTTCAAAAAACTCCACCTGAATCATGGCAACCATCAGCATCGATAAAACCAATAACACTATCAATGGAAAGATGGGCATCGGTGACTCCTAATGTGGGTTATTTAAAATTAAAGGCGTTGCGTAGATCATCGGCTTTAGCGTCACGATCCGTCAAGGACTCCAGATCAAACCGAGTCTCAATCAGTTTGAGGATTGAGGTGGTGTCATAGACAATGTGATCCACATAGCCTTTCTTGGCAAACGGCGAAACAACAATCGCTGGGATTCTCGTGCCCGGTCCCCAATGATCTATCACCGGCGGCGCGACGTGATCCCAAAGGCCACCGTATTCGTCATAGGTGATAATGATGGCAGTGCTAGGCCAGATGCTGCTGTTGCGAATGACTTCAACAACCTCCCGCACTTCTGCATCGGCATCCTGAATGGTGGAATACCCTGGATGCTGGTTTTTACTGCCAACCGGCTTGAAGAATGCCACTTGTGGAAAGTTGCCCTTCAGATCAGCCAATAGATTGGTTTTATCGAGCGATTACGCGAAATCGAACTGGAGGAATACCGCGCGAAAATCCGCAAAGGTATGGAAAGCCCCGCAGTCCCCGCCGAGGATGTTTTCGCGCGGCTGGAAGCTAAATAGCTGGCTATGAACAAGTAAGCCTGATAGATTCATCTCATTAAGATTTGTTCAGCGTTTCCCTAGTTTACCAAACAGGTGACCAATTTTCTTCCGCGGCCTGCATTAGTCATATCCCAGCACCTCCGCAACCGCATCCTCGCCGATAAGGGTCGGTCGAATTATGAATTCCTCAGAAAATGGGCCTTCGCTAAAAACCCTCACAAATCCCTCCAACTCCAACTTTTTCACTGCCTGAGATAGTGATTTTCTTTTGATCTCCCCACGCTCAACGGACTCGGCCAATATTTTGATCGCCGCTGATCCCATCGCTCTAAGGTCAGATACGGCCGCAGTCATCTCCTCTTCGCTGAAGAACATCGACCGGCTTCGCTCTGTCCCAGGCTTGATCGGTCGGTTCATCGATCACCCCCAATCGATGGAAAATTTGCAATTGAAAATCTCTGGCACCGCGGCATAAATGAGTCTCCTCCTTTCCGTGCAATCGCGGGTGATGGCAAATTTGCGATGCAGCAGTAACACAGCGCTCCCTAACCATGTTTGCAATTTCCCTCTGCCCCTCATTTTGCTCGTGAAATGGGCAAGTTGGGCATCTACCAGCCATCACCGGGAAATCACTGATGTCGATGGTTTTCATGGTATTTTTACCACTCGAATTCGCGCTCTGGTGGCATGGTGTAGCCTCTTTGATTTAGCCGCATCTTGCCTGTCAATTCCTCTTCCGGCTCAGCTTCGCCAATAGCTTGTCGAAACATTCCAAAGGCGCGCTTTAAGTAATCTTTGCGGGCGTTCGTATTCTTTAAAATCGAGGTATTGCACTTCGCTTTAGAATCCGCCGGGTTAAAAAATCGGCCTGTATCAAAGCATCGGCGGGTGACAGGATGGTTACACCCAAGAGCTTCAATTCCTCGGCCAACACCAATAAATCCTGATCGCCCGTCACCAGCCAAGGCGCATTGGCGGCCAGAGCCGTGTGAATGAATTTGTTGTCGTCCGGATCACGGGAAAAGGTTTGTTGTTCGATCTCAGGAGGAACACTTACCCAGTGCGCTACCGCATCAACATCGCGCAGCAATTGCTTGCGGTGTTCAATGCTCAGGTAGCGATCGAACTTGGGTCGCCACAAACGATCCTGCAACTCGGCATAAGTGGCCACTGAAAACACCGGCTTGCCTTGGCTGACCAGTTGGCGAATCACTGACGCCGGTGCGCCGGTTTTGCTCAGGAAACTGCTGATCCAGACGTTGGTGTCGACGACAGCGATGAGTCCTGAGTTTTCAGCTTTCATCCGCCAGCAATTGTTCGAGGATTTCCGGTGTCATACCGGCATTCTCGGCTGCATCGGCGGTTTCGTCCATGGTTTTACGCAAGCGGTCGGCATAAAAGGCCCGCATGGCTTCGTAGTCTTCCGCGCTGACCATTACACCAACCACGCGGTCGTGACGTGTCACCCGCACCGGTTCGCGCTGAACGATGTCGAGGAATTCGCCAAAATGGGTTTTGGCTTCGTTGGCGGTGAAAGTTTGCATGGCACCCTCCTAAGACGGGAAGTTTGTTCCGATAATTTAGTCCAAATCGTTCGATTAGGTCAACTTGAGCGTTAACGGTTCCCGCCACCTTAAAGCTGGCCGCTGAAAGCCTAGTGAAGCAGGGATTTTTCAGGTCGTCGAGTGCGGCGATTTTTTGTTGGTAGATGGATTCGAGGCGCTTACCCTAGTTGCCATATGTAATGTAGGGAAAAAATCCTATTAACCCAGGAAAAAATCCGCGCGAATAGCATGCCCAACCTTGCATGCGCCGCTGTTTAATTCCCCTGTATCGTGACGATCGGCGGTTGGACTTTCTCGTCATTCTCCGCTAGTGTCATGATGATCATCAGGAAGGTAAAGATGGCCTTCGACCTGAAGTCGCGATCATCTATCCAATACCAATAGTCGCGATATTTCACCGCTGCAAAGACATCTGACGGCAGCGACTTTTCCGCATGAATCCTGATCAGAGGCGGTAGCGCCTGGGCACCTTCCGGCTCCTGAAACGGCGGATAAGTCCTTTGTTCGGCAATATGCTCAGATGGCACTTCGACATTGGTACCCAGTAGATTCATGATCTGGAAACCGGAACGCGTCTGCACGGCGATAACGTCATCTTTCTCAGCCACCGCCCCATAAACAACTTTAAATTCTTTTAGCTCGGGCCGCAGACCCAACTGTTTTCTGACCAGCAATCTATCGGCCTCGACCTCTGCAGGAAGAGCCGTTTGACTGATCACCAGAATTGTCCCTTCCTGCTTCGTATCCTTGGACAATTCCACCCGTAACCCCAGCACACCGGAAGCCTGGAGACGTTCCAGGGCCGCCAACAGCACGCCAAAATCGGAATCCGCTGCACGCCCTCGCGCGCCGCCTTTACGGTTCGATATCCCATTGATGCTTTGCACCCCAATCTGCAGCAACATGTCCGCGGGCCAGCCCTCCTCAATGAGCCTGAATAGGGCCGGAGGCGGAATCGGCGTCATCATGACTTGCAGAAAATGAGCACCTGTCAGAGGGGTGTAGGTGATCGTCGGCCGATCGGTAAAGCTCCCCGTACTCCCCAGGTTCAAAACATCTCCCAATGCACTTGCACCATTGAGAGTTCCCGTTATTCCCACGGTTCACTGTAACTGGTATTGCCGAAAGACTTCCCGCACTGGGATAACGTCTACAAAACCTTTCGCCGTTGGAGTGCCCAGGGCCGGTTTGAAGCGATGCATGACCGCTTGCGACAGATGTGGCGAGCCCGGGAAGAGCGCGATGCCATGCCCAGCGCGGCGGTGTTGGATGCGCAAAGCACGCGGAGTTCGCCGCAGGGTGGGCCAGTCGGTTACGACGCCGGCAAGAAGGTCAAAGGTCGCAAGCGCAACCTCATTGTGGATACCTTGGGTTTACTGCTGGCCGTCAGCGTGTGTGCGGCCAACCTGCAAGACCGCGATGCGGGCACCGATGCCGTAGCCAGTGCGGTGGAAAAAGTACCCCACCGTGCAACGGTTGTACGTCGACAGTGCTTATGCCGGACAATGGGCGGCCGCCACTGAGGCGAAACACGGGCTGACGGTCGAAGTGGTGCGCCATCCGGCGAATCGGAATGTCGGCCGTTGGGTGAACGCTGGGCAACAGGACTTGTTTCCCGAAACATTGGCAACCGGCTTCACCGTATTGCCGAAGCGTTGGGTCGTCGAGCGTACCCACGCCTGGAACGAACGTGCCAGACGCCTGGTCATGCACCATGATCGCTTGACCAAAGTATCTGAAGCCTGGGTTTGGCTGGCGGAGGCTAGAATGCTGGCCTGCCGATTAGCCAGGTGATTTATTTTGTCTACACCCTCTCACGATACCCTGAAAAACAGCCTTTGAATTTTTTGACGCTACGTCAAAATTCAATAGACATTTTTCTGCTTGCTCGAATATCCATTTGATTTCTATATAAATCCAATTTCCATTGTTGGTTGGGAATGCTTTTTTAAGAGCATATTGATATGCGGATTGGGACGACAGCCATAGAAACGGATGTCGAGGTCTTGCCATCTTTCGTTCTTGGGTATTTTCACCGACACCGGCCCGATGCCGGTCTGAATTTCGCGCTCCGGCTGGTAACTGTTCCGAACTACGGCTGGGTAACTTCGATTGACGGTCGATCGTCGCTGTGCGCTCATCCATCCCGCCTTGTTGAGCGCGCCCTCTAAAAAATCGTTTTCCAGGGTCAGTTGGCCGATTTTCGCATGCAGGGCTTGCAGATCGACCGGCGGTGATTCGGGCTCCGTTGGCCTCCCAAACACATCGGCCGCCCGCTAGGCCAGTTGCTTTTTCCAATCGACAATTTGATTTTGATGAACCTCGAATTCCAGGGTCAACTGGGCCAGAATTTTATCGCCCGCCAAGGCCGCCAGGGCAACATTGGCTTTGAAGGCCGGCGAATGTTTTCTTCTCGGTTTTTTGGACATCTTCTGCTCCATTGCTTTGTCCTCGCGGACGGTCACAAGTAGCAGGGTTTTTCACTTAATCGACTGGTCAATTTTTCGGGGCTAGCTCTTAGGAATTACAGCGACAAATGCCATTTCATCCGCCAGCGTAAGTGGCTCTAAGCAAGTCGTGCCGTTTTAGGCCAATATTTCTTAGGTTTGGGCATACCTGTTCACGATCAGTGGATTTTCCTTGCACAAAATACGATTTATGCAAAAAAGCCGAACTGGCTCGCTAAATGCCGTTTGAGTTTTGGCAATCAGATCGAGTCTGAGCCTAATTTACCACTATCGAGGTCGGAAATTAAACTAAGCATGAACATCAATGATACGACCTTTTCCACCATCAGATGATGGGCTATGCACAACCTGTGTTATCTGCTGGACTTGAGCCTGCTGCTGTTGCGGTTTTGCAATTGTAGGAGTATTGACCATCCCATTACTCCGTACGTGATTTGTGGTTGCAGAACCAATATTCATATAGGTCATGATTTTTCCTTATATGTAAAATACCATCGGTCCATTATTTCGTATTGGTGTCAGTTAAAGAAGTGCTTCGCAGGTTTGTATTCGTGCCGGGCCAGCGATAAGAGCCCGTAAATAATATCAGGAATTAGACAAACCAAAAACGCCACGATAGCAACAGCCACATCCGAATGGTTGCTACCGGCAGTCTCAACTATATAAAGCGCCAATCCGCCACTTAATAAATATTGCCAATTCATAACCCACCCCATCCAATTTTTCTTGGATCCATTATCCGAATACCCAAATTAATTGCTGCATAAAGCTTCGCAGTTTTGGCATCAATGACCCAGAACAACTGCGGAAATGCAGCGCAATTCTCATATCCAAAGCAATAGTGATGAATTCCGAATAGCTGCTGGTTAATCACCGGAATTGATACCTTCCCGAACATTCCGAAGAGCCTTAACTATTACTTAAATCTTAATCATTTACACTGTTGGCCAGATGAAGAAACTAAAAGGTCAACATGCGTTTGATATTAGCGGAAGACGATCCGATGATCGGCCAGTCGATCCGGGATGGATTGCAGATGGATGGCTTCGTGGTCGATTGGGTACAAGACGGGGAACAAGCCAAACAAGCCCTATCTCATGCGGCGAGCGAGTACGCTTTATTGCTGCTTGACTTAGGGCTTCCCCGCCTATCCGGCCAGCAGCTACTGGTCGAACTTCGCAAATCCGGCAACACCATTCCGGTATTGATTTTAACGGCGCGCGATGCACTAAGTGATCGAGTCGCTGGCCTCAATAGCGGTGCCGACGACTATCTGGTCAAACCGTTTGCCTTGGAAGAACTCGTTGCCCGTATTCATGCGCTGGTACGCCGGAGTACCGGACGCGGATCATCCGACATTGAATACGGTGCGTTGCGCATCAATCCGTTGAACCACGAAATTTGGTTGCGCAATGCCCTGATTGATTTATCCCCGCGTGAATTTGCCTTGCTGCATGCCTTGCTGGAGCAACCAGGGGCTGTGCTGTCCCGCGCGCAATTGGAAGAGCGTCTCTATGGGTGGGGGCAGGAAGTGGCCAGCAATGCGATCGATGTGCACCTACACAACCTGCGCCGCAAACTCGGTGCGGACATCATATTTAATGTGCGTGGCGTTGGCTTCAAAGTGGTGAAGCCATGAGCACCTCTATCCGCCAACGGCTAACTTATTGGTTAATGCCTGTTTTGCTGCTTTCCGGCACCGCGTTTGCCGTACCGACTTGGCTGAACGTTCACGAAGAAATTGATGAACTGTTCGACAAGGTGTTGCGTGAGGCGGCTTATTCCCTGTCTCATGCAAACCACGCGCAAGGTGCCAAACCGGATTCGAACGGCCTCGCATTGCACGGTGATGGTATTGATTTGGTCAGTCAGATTCGCGATCCAGAGGGGCGAATTCTATTTCAATCTCATCCGTTCTCGCCCATTCCACAAGGCGGAAAGCCGGGCTACGACACCGTGAACTGGCAAAACCAAGCTTGGCGCGTCGTGACTTTAACAACTGATAAGGGTTTGGTTCAGGTCGCGCAAGCGCTGCAAGAGCGCCGTGAAACCGCCAATGAAATCACCCTGCATTTATTGACGCCGCTGCTGATTTTGCTGCCGGCACTGACCTTATGGCTCGGTTGGGCGATTGGTCGCGGTTTAGCGCCGCTGGCTCAAGTCGCCGCTGCTGTGGCGCATCGCAATCCTCATTCGTTAGACCCCATCCCAGACAATGGTTTGCCCGCAGAAGTCAGCATTCTAGTCGGCGCATTGAACGGGTTACTGAGCCAATTGGATCAGGCACTGGCTACGCAGCGACAATTCACCGCCGATGCCGCCCACGAGTTGCGTAGTCCGCTCACCGCACTGTCTTTGCAGGTACAACTGGCCGAGCGTGCCACTGACTCGGATCGGCGTGCTCAGGCGTTGCAAACCTTGCGGCAAGGTATAGCCCGTGCCGGTCATTTGGTGCAGCAATTACTGACACTGGCTCGCCTTGATCCGAAAGCCGACGATTCTCCGCTTATACCGTTATTTCTGGATGATCTGGCACGGAACGTAGTGGCCGACTTTGCCCCGCTCGCCGCCAACCGCCATATCGATCTTGGCCTTTCACGAGCAGATCGGGTCAGGGTTACCGGTATTGACGAATCGCTGCGGATTCTGCTTGGCAATCTAATCGATAACGCCATCCGCTATTCACCGGCAAACGCACGGATTGACGTCAGTGTCATTAACGATGCCAAGACGGTTCGCCTGGAAGTCAATGATACCGGCCCCGGCATTGCCTTGAATGAACGCGATCGCGTGTTTGACCGATTTTATAGAGTTTTGAATAACGCCGAATCCGGCAGTGGTCTTGGCTTGGCTATTGCCAAGAGGATTGCCGAGCAACATCAGGCTGATATTACGCTGAGCGATGGGGATGGCGGGATGGGCTTGAAAGTGATCGTCACATTCCCGGAGATCAGAGCATGACACCGTTTGTTTCCGGTCGTTTCCCGTTAACGCTTCTCGCTTTGTCGCTGGCGGCCTGTACCCCGCAAGGCGTGGGTTTAATCGACGTTGCCAACGATCTGGAACAGCGCACGGGACAGCGTTTTGCCGAAACGCGTGCCGACGAAACCGCATGGCCCGCCAATGTAACTTTGGATGCCGGCTTGTCCGAAGACGAATTAGTCAGCTTGGCACTGTGGAACAATGCGGCCTTTCGCGCGACCTTGGCCGATTTGGGCTTGTTCCGGGCCGATCTCGTGCAGGCGGGTATGCTGCCCAACCCTACCTTCTCGATGTTGGTGCCATGGGGCGCAAAACCCTTGGAACTGACGCTGCGCTACCCGTTGGAAATTTTCTGGCTGCGTCCGCAACGGGTCGAGTTGGCAAAATTGGATGTCGAACAAACTGCACAACGTTTGGTGCAAACCGGATTGGACTTGATTCGCGATGTTCGCATCGCCCACGCCGAATTAAGCTTAGCCAAGCGACGCGTGGAATTGGCTGAATCTGCTGTCACATTGAGTCATGCTATCGCCGAACTCACGCAAGCCCGATTGAAAGCTGGCGATGCCAGCGAACTGGAAGTGACCAATGCTCGAGTCGATGCGCTGCAAGCCCTGGAACAAAAAGGCCGCCTGCAACGCGATTGCGAGATTGCCGACGAGCGCTTGCGGCACCTGGTCGGATTGAGCCTGGAGCAGTGGCCGACAAACGTTAGTGCGGAACTGATAGCCCATGATGACCGGTTCGATACCGAAAAGCTGGTCGAACAGGCGCTACTGGCACGTCCCGATCTACGTGCCGCAGAAATCAATGTACAAGGCGCGGGCGAACGCTTTGGCTTGGCGCGAGCCGAAATCTTTAATATCACCGCCAGCCTCAACGCCAAACAAATCAATGGGCCTTTGCTGGCAGGACCGGGCTTGGACCTGACGTTACCTATCGTCAATCAGAATCAAGGTGGCATCGCGCAAGCCCAGGCGCGCTTCGACAAGGCCGCCAGGCAATATGTCGCCACCCGGCAACGGATTGCGCTGGATGTCCGCGAAGCCCATGCCCGATTGCAACAGGCCGGCCAAAGCCTGCAACAGTGGCAACAAACTATTTTGCCGCCGCTGCAAGCCGCCATACAAGACGCTGAAAACGCTTATGCGGCCGGTAATGTCACCTATCTGTTCGTACTAGAAACTCAACGCCGCTGGCTGGACGCGCAATTAAAAACCGCGCAAGCCGCCGCCGATTTGCGCCGCGCCCGTGCGGAACTGGAACGCAGCGTGGGCCAGCGTCTAAAGCCTGCTTGACTCATTATTTCCCGGAATTCAAGACTAGAATCTGTATGAACCGCGTGTCTCCAAACCACAAACTGTTGTTGTCGGCTATAGTGCTTGTTATTGGTAACCTATTGGCTGCCGAAGCAACTGTGCCGCCTGCCAAAATCGAAAACCCGGTCAAGGAAAGCAATTTGACCCAAGTCGTTTTGGCACCCGAAGCCGCGAAGCGGCTGAGCATCGTCACCACTAAAGTTGAAAAACGACCGCTGACGCGCACCCGCTTGTTCGGGGGCGAGATCACGCTACCTGCCTTGAACGGTTCAGGAAAAGCGAACAAGCAATCGGTTTATACCATCCTGCCTTCGCTGGCACCGGCGGAATTGGTGCGTTTGGCGCAATCGCAAATCGACGCCGACGGCCAAGTGGAACAAGCCAAAGTACAAGTGCAAGCCGCGCAAATAGCCTTGAATCGCGCCGAACAGATGCGCCGCGACAAGGTGGGCACCGAACGCTCGGTCGATGATGCGCGAATGCAGCTAGGCTTGGCCGAGGCCAATCTGAAAACCGCGCACGAACGCCGCGATTTGCTCGGCCCCGCGCTGTTGGACGTCAACAACCGCAGCAGGTTTTGGGTGCGGGTGCCGGTCTATGTCGATGATATAGCCGGATTGAATACCGCCGCCCAGGCGCGTGTCGGTGGGCTGACAAATTCGTCCGAGAATGCCACTCGTCTTGCCTTGCCGGTGGCGGCGCCGCCTTCCGCTAATCCGGCTGCCGCCACGGTCGACTTATTCTATGAAGTCAAGAATTCGGATGCATCACTACGTCCCGGTCAGCGCGTTGGCGTGTCTATCCCGCTGCGTGGGGAAGACGAGAATCTGGTCGTGCCGTGGTCGGCGCTTGTGTATGACGTAAATGGCGGATGCTGGATTTATCAAGCACTGCAAGCCAATGTCTACCAGCGCCGGCGGGTACAGGTACTACGGGTGGTTGAAGATCAAGCCGCCGTGATGGGCGACATCGCGGCCGGTATCGAGGTGGTCACCGCCGGCGTGGCCGAATTGTTCGGTACTGAATTCGGTGTCGGCAAATGATGCGTTGGCTGATTTCCGTTGCATTACGCCAACGACTATTGGTGTTGGCTTTGGCTGTGGTGTTGGTGGTTTTCGGCGTGCAAGCCGCCCGGCAAATGCCGTTGGATGTGTTCCCGGAATTTGCGCCGCCGCTGGTGGAAATCCAGACGGAAGCACCCGGACTATCGACTGAGGAAGTGGAAAACCTAATCACCGTGCCACTGGAAAATGCAGTCAATGGCACGGCCTGGTTGAAAACCTTGCGTTCCAAGTCGGTGCTGGGCCTGTCTTCTGTGGTGTGTATTTTCCAGGAAGGCACGGATTTGATGCAAGCCAGGCAACTGGTGCAGGAACGGGTTGCCACCATCGCGCCGCGCCTACCGGTTGTGGCCCGCGCACCGGTGATGCTGTCGCCGTTATCGTCCACCAGTCGGGCGCTGAAGATTGGTATTTCATCGAAAAAACTGTCGCAGATGGAAGTGTCCGAATTGGCGTTATGGACCATTCGCCCAAGGTTGATGGCGGTGCCGGGTGTGGCCAACGTAGCCATTTGGGGGCAACGTGATCGGCAGTTACAAGTGCTGGTCGATCCGGACCGGCTGGCCGCCAACGGCGTGACGCTGGATGCGGTAGTGCGTGCGGCGGGCGATGCGGCCACCGTAACGGCTGGCGGCTTTGTTGATTTGCCTAATCAGCGTTTACCAGTGACGCATGTGTCGCCGCTGCAAACACCGGACGATCTGGCGCGAACCGTGGTGCAATTCACCGGCGGTGTTCCACTGCGCTTGGGCGATGTGGCGGACATTTTCGAAAGCCACCCGCCGCCGATTGGCGATGCAGTGATCAATGATGGTCCGGGATTACTGCTGATTGTCGAAAAACAACCCTGGGGTAACACCTTGGATGTGACGCGCAAGGTGGAAGCGACCCTGGAAGCTCTAAAACCTGGCCTGCACGACGTCGACATCGATCCAACCATCTTCCGTCCGGCAACCTTCATCGAACGCTCGCTGCAAAATTTAAGCGACGCGTTGATCTTGGGCTGCATACTGGTCGCAGTGATTCTGATCGCTTTTTTGTTCGAGTGGCGTACCGCCTTGATCAGCCTGTCGGCGATTCCGCTGTCGCTGTTGGCAGCTGCCTTAGTGCTGTATCTGCGTGGCGGCACCCTTAACACCATGGTGCTAGCCGGTCTGGTGATTGCGGTTGGTGAAGTGGTGGATGACGCAATCATTGATGTCGAGAATATCATGCGCCGTCTGCGCCTTAATCGCGAGGCGGGCAGTCCGTGGTCGCCTTTCCGCGTCGTGTTGAAGGCGTCGTTGGAAGTGCGCAGCGCTGTGGTGTTCGCCAGCCTGATCGTGGCGCTGGTGTTCGTGCCGGTATTCTTCCTCGACGGCTTGGCCGGTACCTTTTTCAGGCCGTTGGCATTTTCCTACCTGTTGGCGATTTTGGCCTCGCTACTGGTCGCGTTGACGGTGACCCCCGCCTTGTGCCTGATGCTGTTACCCAATGCGAAGCAGCGCCAGGGGGATGCACCGCTGACACGGGTTTTGAAACGGCATTATCGCAAGCTGTTACCGGCAATCGTCAGCCGTCCGCAATGGGCGACGGGTTTTCTGTTAGTGGCGTTTGTATCGACAGCTATCGCGTTACCGCGACTTGGCGAATCGTTTCTACCCAACTTTAAGGAAACCGATTTTTTGATGCATTGGGTTGAAAAGCCTGGCACCTCGCTGGAAGCCATGCGCCGTATTACGGTACAAGTTAGTAAGGAACTGCGGGCGATCCCCGGTGTGCGCAATTTCGGTTCCCACATTGGCCGGGCCGAAGTTGCCGACGAAGTGGTAGGGCCGAACTTTACCGAGTTATGGATTAGTTTAGACACGGTGGTTGATTACGACAGTACCGTGGCAAAAATCCAGGCCGTCGTCGACGGTTATCCGGGGCTTTACCGGGATGTGCTGACGTACCTGCGCGAACGGATCAAAGAAGTGCTGACCGGTGCCAGTGCGACCGTGGTGGTGAGGCTGTATGGCCCAGATTTGGGAATCCTGCGAGATAAGGCCGCAGAAGTCAGTCAATCCATCGCTGATGTACCCGGCATCGCCAACCTGAAGGTGGAACCGCAAATAGTGGTGCCGCAGATACAGATACGGCTCAAGCCGGACGTGGCGGCCAACTTCGGCTTGACAGCCGGGCACGTGAGGCGGGCCGCTGCTACCTTGATCAAAGGCAGCAAGGTCGGCGAAATTTACCGTGACCAAAAAATCGTCGATGTCACGGTTTGGGGTCATGAACGAGTGCGCCATGACCTTGCCGCGCTCAGATCGCTTACTATCGATACGCCATCCGGGGCGCGCGTGCCGTTGGGCGATGTGGCCGACATCGATATGGTGCCCACACCTAACGAGATCAAACGGGAAAACGCCTCGCGCCGAATCGACGTCACCTGCAACGTCAGTGGCAACGATTTAGGCGGCGTGGCGCGGGAAATAGAAAATCGCGTGAAGAGGCTAACGTTCGCGCAAGGCTATCACCCGGAGTTTCTAGGCGAATACGCGGCACGACAAGCATCCAGCGAACGGCTGACCTGGCTGAGTTTGGCTTCATTGCTGGGTATCCTGGTGTTATTGCAGGTCGATTTTCGCTCACTACGCTTGGTCTGTCTGGTGGCATTAACCTTGCCGTTCGCGTTGATCGGGGGCGTTGTGGGGGCGTTTTTAAGTGGCGGCGTGCTGTCGCTCGGCTCGCTGGTCGGCTTTATCACCGTGCTGGGTATCGCCGCGCGGAACGGCATCATGTTGTTGAGCCATTACCGACATTTGGAACAGGAAGAAGCTGTCCTATTCGGACCTGACTTAGCGCAGCGCGGCGCCGAAGAACGTCTGGCACCCATCCTGATGACAGCGGCTTGCGCCGGATTGGCCTTGCTGCCGTTGATCCTGAAAGGCAACGTACCCGGCCACGAAATCGAATACCCCATGGCGGTAGTGATACTCGGTGGCTTGATGACCTCGACCTTGTTGAATCTGTTTTTGATGCCTTCCCTGTATTGCAGGTATGGCAACACTACAGTACAAAAGTTAAAGGAGGTTATGTGAATTGAGTGTCAGGACACGGGTGACGTGCGCCCATTGACAAGTGTATAAATCGGACTGCAGTGGCCTTGTCAAATCTGTTGTTCACGAACTTGGTGCCAATTTACAAGGGGATACCAACGAGATTTCAGGTTTTATTCAACAATTACCACCAATGGGATTACCAGCGCCCCATGGGCGAGTGAGAGTAAATTGGTGCCGGCCGATTTTAAAGGCCAAGAACACGAATCACTTCACACCCATGGTCATATGGTGGTTGTCGTCGCGGGTCCCCCTGGCTCACAATAAAACATCCTCGGCGGGGACTGCGGGGCCGTCCATAACTTTGCGGATTTTCGCGCGGTATTCCTCCAACAAGCCCTTGACCAAATATCGATCATTCCCGATTTAAACTCTACCCCCACGTGATCAATCTGCTTTATGATTACACGTGAACCACAAATAACCAGAGCGTAGCCATGGCCACAGAAGCATTTACCGTTAGAACCGAATCAGACATCGTGCATCAGCTTGATAGCATGGCCGGGGCGTTGGATCGTTCGCGTAACTACCTTGTCAATCAAGCCTTGCGCGAATACCTGAAAACTCATGCCCGGAAAATTGAGAAAATTACCCAGGGCATAGCCGCTGCTGACCGTGGCGAAGTCATCGAGCATGAAGACGTGATCAAGGAATTGGAAGTCATCGCACAACCTACAAGCGGCGACGATTTCTTTGACTGTGCCGGCATCTGGGAATCACGAGAAATCGACCAAACTACCATTCGTGTAAAAGCCTGGCCGGATCAGCGTGGATGATTCTCTGCGACACCAATATCTTGATTGAATTCTACAAAGGCAATCCAGCTATCATCCAAACTCTCAGAGCCATAGGATCGGCTAATATCGCCGTCAGCGTCATCACCAAAGCCGAACTGTTTTACGGCGCTAGAGACAAACAAGAACTGGCCAAAATCGAACGCCATTTAGGGTTGTGCCATTGCTACGGCTTCTCGCCGGAACACTACCCGGCACGACCGCCGTATTACGCCGGCCGTTACAAATTTCAAAAGCACTTTTTCCCTATCATCGAGGATTTGAAGGCCCAAGGTGAAGAGTATGAGTGTGCCAAGGCGATTGATAGTTTACCGGAAGTGAAATATTGGATTCGGAACCTGGTTCGCCGGGATCATGCCTCGTTTTGGCTGCCGTTGGCTCATAACCGCTTTTACCCTGATTTTGTCTGCGAACTGACGGACGGCCGGATGTTGGTCGTCGAGTACAAGGGCGAAGCCTATGCCAGTAACGACGATTCAGCCGAAAAACGTGCGGTAGGCGAGTTGTGGGCGAAATCCAGCCAAGGGCGTTGTTTATTTATCATGGCTGTCGAGCAAGATAATCAAGGCCGAGACGTTAGGCAGCAGATTCAAGATTTGGTGTAATTTATCGCTATGTGTAGAACTTCGTCCCCATTTCCTGGAAGAAATGTTTATACCGTTCGCCGAATTCAGTCATTAGCTTCCGGTTTAACAACGGATGTGTGCTGCACTGTGCGCATGTAGAAACAACATCTCTATAGATTGATGCCGGAACCTTTCTTTCTCCCTGATAATTCATTAAGAGCTTTCCGCCTAATTGATCAGTTGTTTTACTTCCCCTTTGGAACATGAATATATTGGGGAGTCTGCCATAGGCAGAAAAAACAACATAACGCCAACTCGGGTCTGGAGTTCCCTTTTCAGGAAGTACCTCCACCGAATACTCCAGGTCCCCGCCATTACTCAGTTCTTCATAAGCAATAGAGCACTTTTTCGGACCTTCTGCAATTAACACACAGGGGCCGATTGCATCGTAATCAACAAATCTAGCACTTGCTTCAATTCCTAGCAGTTTTGACAAATCTTCCCTTTCAGTCTCAGGTAATGCCATCTGGCCATTAAGGAACCAAAGCAGTTGTTTTACTGTAATGCCGATAGCCTTAGCAATGTCGCCCGGTTTATTAGGCCAACAATCCACCAGTATTTTTGCTTTGAGCGCACAACGTCGGTCCCAATCCTCGTCGGTTATGTCATCAATATTTTCATCCTCGCCACTCAGCAGCCAGTAACAGCCAGGTTTTGTCTCATGCCGCCAGAAATGCATTTTCTGATTTTGTGGGACAGTTGTTTCCCATGAGGAAAGCCAGGAGCCGCTAACCCAATCCAATTTTGAGGGGCTCAAAACCGTATTTCTGGTCTTAAAAGGCAACGCCATCCATTTTGAGGCCTGTTCTTTGACTGCGTTGTTTCCGATCCATTCCCACCTGCGACCATTGACGTGCCCGTTGTGAATATTCAAGGCATGATCATTCAACTCTTTAACATCGTTGATGACATGGCCATCACGGTTGTACCAACCAAGTTCCAGTCCGCGTTGTTGAGCAACACGCAATGAGGCCGAGAATTGCTTATCCCTCCCATCAGCGATTTCAAGCGATATGCCGCCAATATGGTCGAGCGATTTTTGCAATTGAGGGCATGCATTGGCAATGTGACGATTGATCTTCAGCTTATCGGGGTATCCACGGAGGCCAGACGCCTTTTCCCAGCCTTCCAGCAAAACGCCAGATAATGATCTTGGCTCATCGAGTAGAGAAAATGTCTGCCATTCAATTTGGGTTCCAGGGACAGTAAGCCCGTATAGAACCAGCGGCTTCAAATCGAATTTTTCCGCATCTTTTAATCGAATCGGATCGTTAACAAAAACAATACCTTTATCGGCGTGTAGAAAAACGTGTTTTGCGATTGCGACATAGAAATGGTGTTCGCGAGTGTAAGCCGTTAAAGTCATGATGATAAGTGGGCGCACACCAGCACAATGGCATCGCGAGTTAAGGGGGCTATTCTTCTTGGTTAAGCCAGGCTTTGGTTTTAAGCAATCGCTTCCAGCCCGTTTTTGGCGACCAGAGACAGAAGCTTCAATGATGCGCCTTTGGGGTGCTTCTCACCTCGCTCCCATTGGCTGACCAGGCCGGTCGTGACGTTCAAATGCCGTGCAAAAACGGCTTGGCTTGCGCGTTCACGCAACCGAAGCGCTCGGATTTCTTCTGGTTGCAAGGGGTTGATTGGCGTTAGGCACAATTCATCGAATTTGCGCATAGTACGCTTATCCATGACGCCCGCCTCATGCAGACCCTCGGCGGTTTCATGCACGGAGGCCATCAAACGGCTACGGTATTGTTTTTTCATTGCAGATTACCTCTATCAATGTCTTATTTGCCAATGCGCAGTTTAGTGCTACTTCGTCATACTCCAGCATGACAGCCGCTAATTTCCGCAAAGCGACCAATTCATCGTCATCTATGTTGGCTTGCTCATTTTTGGCGAAACCGTGTACAAAGAACGCCAACGAACCTATGCGGAACAAGATCAGGGTGCGGAACCCGCCCGATTTGCCACCACCGCTACGGGCGACACGTTGTTTAATGACGCCGCCGCCTAAATCAGCATCCAGGAATCCCTTTTCGGCATCACTGACTGCCTTACAGAGGCTTGAATCGTCTATTCCTGATTTTTTGGCAAATCGTGTGAACGCCTTGTTTTTGAATATTCGCACGCCTGCTCTGTTGCCATTTTCGTCTTTTGAATATAGCGCTTAGTGTTATAGTTTGCAAGAAAAGACCAAGTTGTTGACCGCGAGCCCTGTATTAATTTCGCAGCGCATAGAATACGGACTGGAGTATATTCAATGCTCCGCATCAGTTTTCTGCGCGAAGGGCTCGATAGCCTTTTTTACATTTGGCCGTGCATATCTTATTCCCGGCGACAATGGCTTCTTCCTGGGTCTCGAACCACTCCTTCCTGACTGTGCCTGGAGAACCTACCCCGCCCCATTCCTTGATCAACGACCAATCATTGAATAGACCAGGCGTTACAAACATCTGATAAAAACGATGCATGTTGTCTTTGTCATCAGCCGTTCCAAATAGACGTGGTTCATCACTTACTCCCCAGAAGAGTTGACCGACTTTTCACTTTGCGGTGATTTCAACGCCGCTTCCCGAATCCGCATAATGGTTTGCCGGGTGGTCTTGAATTCCCGAGCTAACTCCGAAACGTTGGCGCCTGCGGCCAAGCGTTTGACAACGTCAGCACGAGCTTCCGCATTGAGTGCCGGCGGCCGACCGAACTGTTTCCCCGCTGCCTTCGCGCGACTAATGCCCGCTTGGGTTCGCTCAATCAGCAAGTCACGCTCAAACTCAGCAACTGCTGCGATAACCTGCATGGTCATCTTGCCGGCAGAACTGGTTAGATCAACCCCGCCTAACGCCAGACAATGAACGCGCACCCCGGACTCAGAAAGGTGCTCGACCGTGGCCCTGACATCCATGGCGTTGCGACCGAGCCGATCCAGTTTGGTCACCACCAACACATCGCCCGCTTCCAGTCGCTCGATCAATTTATTAAAGCCAGGTCGTTCTTTCGCCGCGACTGAACCGCTGATACTTTCTTCAATCAAACGATGCGGCTGAATGGCGAAACCGGCAGACTGAATTTCCCGGCTTTGATTTTGGGTCATCTGGTCCGTGGTCGACACTCGACAGTAAGCAAAGACGCGTGACATGCGCTAATTCCGTCCGAAAGGGATGTACGAATTATAACACATGTCCGTAATTCAAGTGGCCTACTTTAGTACATACCCTGTGAGGACTGTCCGAAACCGGTCGATTTTGGACATTTATGTCAGAAGATGACTGCACTACTTTTGTTACCATTAATATATAGGGTGTCATTTTCAGAGTCCGGCTTCAAACATCAAGCCCCCAGACACGACCATGCCAATCCCAGACTCATTGCCCTGACCTTCTAAGGTCCAACAATGACAGACATGCACCATGCGGCTCTTTTATGCCCAACAAATAATCACGGGCAGTATAGGTGTGCGCCCAGTAATAAGAGCGAAAGCCATACGGTTTAACAACCGAGCCTTTAAAGCCAATGAAAGTCCGACAACGATAACTGCTTATCCATCGATGCATCACTTCTTTGGCCTGTTGCAATTGATTCACGTTCATCATCACTGAGCCCTCCGTTTTTAGCCACAAAATGCCTTATACCTTTTTCGGTTTTTCGGTTTTTTCCGGTTGCTGGTTTCCAATGGCCTGCATCAACTGAGCGGCCTGGATTTTCATGGCTTCCAATTGGCCTGTTAGCTTGGCAAGCTCTTCTCGGGTTTTACCCGCCTCCCCTTTGGCGCCATCTCTTTCCGCCTCAAGCTTTATCAGCTTATCGGCGACTCGCTGTAGCTCAGTGGCAGCCCTTTTTCTCTCTTCCTTATGGGACTCTTCGGCGGCTTCCGCCTTAGCCTGTACTTTAGTCAGTTCCGTTTTCACTTTATCCCGTTCTACCGCCAATTCTTGTGCCGCCCGCTTTTGATCCGCCAATGCTTGCCGGAATTGTACTTGTTCGGCAACATGCTGCTCGCCCGCTACCTTCGCGTTTTTTTCGACCGCCTCTAGCCGTTCGCGTAAGGTAGCCAGTTCAACCGCTTTAGCTTGGTCAGCCGCTAACACCTCGGCCAGACGTTTTTCCAACTCCCCTACCCTGGACCGCTCTTCCGCCAGCATAGCCTCTAACTCATCGACAGCCTGCGAAGCGTCGGCAAGTTCGCGCTCTGCCTGGGCCTGCTGTTCGCCCGCAGCCCGCAAGACATCCGCCACACGGCGCTCTTGGGTCTTGACGGCTTTGTCATTTAACTCCACGGTCAGCGCGTTGATTTTGTCCACCAAGGCCTTGGTCATGGCCGCCAAGGTTTCAGCGACCTCTACGGGCAGCTCTGCTACCGGCTCTGCATTGGTCACCGACTGACTGACATTGTGCTTATCCCAAACTTCTTTAAGTCTTTTGGGATCGCCACCGCCGGTGATTTTGGGGGACGGTAAGGATTCCTTCGTAAATGCGTAACATCATAATCAGGTATGCAACTTAATAGAATGCAGACCGATGTTTACATCTTCTAAAGGTAGGGAACGGCTAGAAGCGGTCAACTAATAACGCAACCAATCAGTCATCTGAATGGCTGGTTTATAGCGATCATTTGACAGCTGTATTGTGCTCATTTTCCAACCGTTTGAAATTGGCCAAACAGCATTGGCCTGACGGGTTCCTGATTTCACAGGCACATTCTCCGGCTTTGGTGCGTTGCATGACAAAATCCTTTATCGGTTCCGCAAGTTGAGCTTTTAACGCAGATAAATACTGCTCGGCGTCAATATCAAAACAGTAACAAAGTGCGTCGTTTTGAATCGCTTGATAACTTCGTAAATGCTGTTTGGGAATGGTGTTGCCTGTGTTGGAAAAGTACCCAACTGCACATGCTTTGGCCGGACAAAAATAATAGCTGTCAGTGATGAGCGTCTGATTCTCGGGAAACCGGACTTGATGATAAAGCGTAGCCATACCGACGCTTTTGCATGTGGAGCCGCATTCAGGGCAAATCTGTTTGGTTTTGGTGGATGTATTGGTGGGGCAGCAGCAATCAGACATAGATGTATCCTTGCCTTATCGAGCAACAGGTGTGGCAAGGGAACCCGGATAACCGGCATCCGCCGTGGCTTTGATCAAGGCTGCACTATCGGTTTTTTGGTTATCGAAGGTGATGGTGGCCGTTTTTGAATCGTAATCGACAGTCACTTCTTGTACGCCTTCGACTTTCTTCAAAGCTTTCTTGATGGTGACTGTACACATGGCACAGGTCATATTTTCTATGTTCAGCGTCACCGTTTGCTGCCGGTTTGGCTGTGCAACAGTCGTTTCAGCATGAGCTGCCGGCATCCACAACACACTTGATGACAAGCTTAAAATAAACAAACTGGATTTAATGGTCATATCTGAATCCTCTCAAGCCATGAAAAAAGGCGCTAACAAAGGAAAGGCCAGCAGTATCAAAATGAATGCGGAACCCAACCAAAACATCAAGCGTTGTCGGCGCTGGATGTCGGATGTGGCGCAGCTTTCACCTTCCTCACAGCGTTGAGGCATTAAATAGAGTTTTCGATACCCTAAAGCCATAAAGACCACGGTCAGGATGATGAAAAATGGACGGACCGGTTCCAGCCCTGTCAACGTGCTCATCCATGCGCCGCCAATGCCTAAAGATAAAAGTAAAAAAGGCCCGACGCAGCATGCCGAAGCCGCTACAGCGGCCAAGAGAGCGCCGATACCTAACCATGATGGGGTGTTAATGGGTGTTTCAGGGTCTGTATTCACGCGAATCTCCTCAACCAAACAATGTTCAATGCTGGCAAGAAGCTTAAACCCTGTTGTTTAGAACAGAGTCAAGTGGTCGATGGTGACTTATTTACAATCAGGATTTGGTTGATGCATCATCGCAAAACGCATCGAGAATGGCGCAACGCGCGGTTGAAGCAGTCTGTTGACAATCGTTGACCAGGGTTTCCAATACCTGACGGAGAGCCGTTAAATTTTTGATCTGTTGGTCGATCTGCTGGCATTTCTGCTCGGCGAGCTGTCTTACGTCAGCACAATGTGCCCCGTCAAGCGATAACAAGGTAGCAATTTCCTTCAAGGTAAATCCAGCCTGTTGAGCGCGTTTGATAAACCGGATTCGGGTAATCGCATCAGCTGAATAACAGCGATAACCGCCGTCGGGTTTCTCTGGTTCCGTTAGTAAACCCATGCGTTGATAGTGACGGATGGTTTCAATGGTGACTTCGGTATGTTTGGCAAGTTTGCCGATGGTCAAAGGTGGCATTTCATTGAACTAAACGTTGAAGGGCTGTTATTTTCTCTCAGTTTTTCCAATCATCAGCTATTTAGAATCACCTATCAATATTATCTGGAGGCGGCAATTGATCAGATACCTGTCTTTAAAGGAATTGGTGTCAAATGGACTGGTTTGGGTCGATGGCTGCAATATGCTTCAATAATTCATTGACCGCTTTTGTTAAAAATCAATTTAGCTGATGATGGATTGCCCCGCCTCTTTTAACGATCCATCGCCGTTGAGGTACATATAAAGTGTCGTAGTCGTAATCCCAAGCCTTTTGGCTACTTCAGACGCATTAGCTTTGGGATCGGACAAAGCTGACATCGCCATCATCAAAGTTGATCTATCCATCTTTCGAGGCCGTCCGCCCTTTCGACCTCGTGCTCTTGCCGCAGCAAGTCCAGCCTGAGTGCGTTCAACAATCAATTCCCGTTCAAATTCGGCCAGCACTGCAAAAATCCCAAAGAACAACCGACCGTTTGAGGTGTTTGTATCGATTTGGGCTCCGGCTCCTGCCAATACTTTCAATCCGACGTTACGAGAACGCAGATCGTCTAGCGTCTTTACCAAATGTTTCAAATCACGGCCTAGTCGATCCAATTTCCATACGACTAGTGTGTTGCCAGGTTGAAGCGCTTTGAGACAGGCATTTAGTCCCGGTCTGTCGTCTTTGCGACCTGATGCCATGTCTTCGTAAATCCGGTTCGACTCAACACCTGCTTCCCGCATAGCGTCAAGTTGCGGCGATAGAGTCTGAGTACCATCGTTCTTGGATACACGGACATAACCAACAAGCATAATGAGTTTCAATGTGCAAGAAAAGATAGAAGCAAGGGTACAATGTTGTATAGATTTTCTCAATGAGTTTTCTTGTATATTTTTTGCCGTGTTTGGGCGATTTTTTGAGTACAAGATAAACGGACGTTTTTCTTGTGCTTAATCACTTTTCGGTTTTTAAAATTGCAACCCAGCGATACAGCCTATCCCCGATTCAAAAGCCGACTTACACAATCGGAATTGGAACGTTTCTATACGGTGACAGATGTCGAACGGGCCTATTGCGATACTGCCACTCGCTCAAGCACCACGCGCTTAGGATTTGCCCTACTATTAAAAACCTATCAACGACTGGGTTACTTTGTAACTTCAGAGCAAGTGCCGAATACCATTGCTGAGCATGTCGCCTCCAGCATGGGTGAACCTTATGATCGGGAAAATTTGAAGCAGTACGATGTTTCCCAGGCCAGACGCAAACACTTGTCGGCGGTGCGTGAATTTTTAACGGTCAAACCATTCGGCGACGATGGCAAGGCGCTGATGCGCCAAACTTTTGCCGAAGCGGCGCTGACCAAGGAAGATGTCATTGATATTATCAATATCGGTATCGAGACCTTGGTACGCCATCGTTACGAGTTGCCGGCATTCGATACCTTGCTGCGGGAAGCTCGCGTCGAACGGAGTGCAACGAATCAGGCGCTGCACACGCAAATTCACGATGCCCTTGGAGATGCTGGCCGGATTTATCTCGACAATCTCTTCGTCGTGGGCGATGACCCGCGCCGGGTGAGTCCTTGGAATGATATCAAGCAAGATGCCGCCAAACCTACGATAGACGGCATGCGCGATTTGATCGAGCGCTATGACCGGCTGACCGAGTTGGCTTCCCACGCAGACCTGTTAAAAACCATGCCGGTCATCAAAATCAAACAATGGGCGCTGGAAGGCAATAGTCTGGATGCTGCCAGCATGATGGATATGGCTGCCGCCAAACGCTACGCCGTTGCCTTGGCCGTGATTCGGCAACGGCTGGCGATTGTGATCGATGATCTGTGCAATATCTTTTGCAGACAGATGAAGCGAACGTTGCACAGTGCTGAAGAAGCGCTTGAAGAATATCTGGAAGACAATCAAGAAAAAACCGATGAGATTTTGCGCCGGTTTGCGGTGTTGGAAACACTTTTAAATTCCAGCCAATCGGCAGACGAACAATTAAAAGGCGTTCGCCAGGCGGTGACGGCTCGCCCGGATTTGTGCGAATTCTCGCGTTTACATGCGGAATACGGCGGAAAGAACGAATTCCGTTTTGTCTGGCAGTTCTTCAAACCACGGCGGGCGGAAATGTTACGGATTTTGAGCAAGCTAAAACTTGAATCCACCAGCCAGGATGCCAGTTTTGAGCGGTCGCTGGCTTTTATGTTGGAGAACAGCCATCGGCAAATCGCGTGGCTATCGCTTAATGGCAAAGGCAACATAACATTAACTGATAACGATCTGGACTGGATTCCAGAAAAATGGTGGAAGTTGGTGACGGGCGAAATCAAGCGTGATTTGGTTCCGACCCGTATCAATCGCCGCCAGTTCGAGGCATGCGTTTGTTTACAAATGGTTAGGGAGCTGAAGTCCGGCGACCTGTGTGTGATCGGCAGCGATGCGTATTCTGATCACCGGAATGAATTGGTGCCGATGGAGGAATGCGAACGCACTCGCGCGGATTATGGCGAGAAGGTAGGCTTGCCGGTTGAGAGTGAGGCATTTATCGAGCATGTTAGCACCCTACTGACAGAGGCGGCGCGGCAAGCTGACAAGTCTTATCAGGAAAATGCCTATTTCAATATCATCAATGGCAGGCCAAAACTTGGCCGCCAAAATAAAAAGGAGATTCCGCCAGGCTTCAAGGAGATGGATGATGCGTTAAGGCGAAAACTCGATAGCATGGGTCTATCGTTGTTGGACGTGCTTACCGATACCATGCAATGGATTGGATGGGGTAAGCATTTTGGCCCGTTGAGCGGTCACAAAGGTAAGTTACTGGAGGAAGACCGGCGCAAGATTCTGACGGTGTTTGCCTATGGCACAGGTTTAGGGCCAACACAAATTTCCAAGAATATTGCCGATGTCAGCGCTCGGCAAGTGTCATTCGTCAATCAACGCCAAGTCACGACGGAAAAACTGGAAGCCGCTATTACTACAACCATCAATGCGTACAATCAATTTCAACTGCCCCGCTATTGGGGCGATACAAAACGCGCGGCAGCCGATGGAACACAGTGGAATCTGTATGAAAATAATCTACTGTCGGAACGGCATATCCGTTACGGCGGGTATGGTGGGATTGCTTACTATCATGTCAGCGACACGTATATTGCGCTGTTTTCGCATTTCATTCCCTGCGGTGTCTGGGAAGCCGTGTATATCCTGGATGGGCTGACAAAAAACAATTCTGATATTCAGCCCGACACCTTGCATGGCGATACCCAGGCGCAAAGCGCACCGGTTTATGGTTTGGCTTTTTTGCTGGGTATCAAGTTGATGCCCCGTATCCGCAACTGGAAAGATTTGAAATGGTTCCGCCCAAGCGCCGACGAAGTGTATAAACACATTGATGACCTGTTTACCAAGGATGCCATCGATTGGGACTTGATCGCCTGTCATTTGCCGGACATGCTGCAAGTGGCACAATCGATTCGTGCCGGGCGTATTCAACCATCGACCATCTTGCGCAAGCTTGGTACCGCAAGCCGGAAAAACAAACTGTATTTCGCCTTTCGGGAGTTGGGCCGAGTTGTCCGCACTATTTTCCTACTGGAATATATTAGCGACGATACGTTACGCCAAGTTATCCAAGCGGCGCAAAACAAGTGCGAAGGATTCAACAACTTTGCGCAATGGGCGTATTTCGGATCGGACACCATCGAGGAAAATGTGCGCGAGGATCAGTTGAAGATAATCAAGTACAATCACCTGATTGCCAATCTGATGATTTTCCACAATTGCCATACGATGACACAAGCATTCAAGGAACTGGAAGCAGAGGGAATGAAGCTAACGCCTGAATTGGCCGCTGCTTTTAGTCCATATCGGACGCATCACGCTAATCGTTTCGGCAAGTACGAGCTTCGGGAGCGGGATTTGGAACCGATTGACTATAGCGTAATGTTCCAAATGTGACGAAACCAGGGATGTTACTCATTTACGAAGGAATCCTTACGGTCCCCCATTTTGCGCAATGCAAAGCCCGTTACATTCCGATTGGCCCTCACCAATGCCTCGCCGGCTTCAATAATGCGCTCATCGGTTATATCGGCGGGACGACCCACTGCGGAATCAAGCTCTTCTTTCATGACGGCCTCCATCAATTTGACTGTGTGTATAGTCTAGCACAAATCAAGAAATTAAGTAATAAAGAAATAAAGAAATAAAGAAAGTAATAAACTAAACAAGAAACAACGAAAGAAAACAACTATAATGTCGAGTGACACAAAAAGTGAAAAGTGTCAGTTCTCAAAATTCATGAAATTTTTCTCACAATTGTGAAATGAAATCTCATAATTAGTGAAATGGGCTCTGGATTGGTTAACCGATGGATTTTTTGGCTTTGGGGGAAATAGGTCGCGGGATAGAAGATTTTGTCTATAAGCATGCAACCCTATGTGATGGTGCTGTCTGCTGAGGCAAATAATGTAAAACTTCTGTAAATGAGATTGATTGTTATTTGTCGCTGTTAACGGGCTGATGTGGGTTAGAGCACGTCGAGGGCGTAGCTTATTGAACAGAGAGGATACAGTTGTCGGATAAGACTGTAATTCCTATATGCCCTTTATGGCGCCCTCGGGCGCCATTTGCTTTTTGAATATTGGAATTCATTAAAAATGTAATCAGGGTGGCGAATACGAAGAGTCTCAGGCAGATACAATCTAATTGGCTGCTGCGAGCCGGAGAATCCTACCTACAACCAGATGTCAGCGTGTACTTTATAGTGATGAACTAAGTTATGATTCCCGACAAAAAGCGTGCCAAATTAGTGAAAAACTAATGACACAAATAACCAAAAATTCCGACAGATATGGAATAAAGATTGAATAAGTTACATAGTAAGCACCGATAAATTTAGAACTGTTGGGTGCTAATATGGCGGATTGTTGCAACGATAAAGCGTGTGAAATCGAGGCGCTACGCTCTCGGCAAAGCGCAACGCTAAAATCAGTGCTCGGCATTAATGCCCTTATGTTTTTGGTTGAGTTAACGACTGGGATCATGTCGGGTTCACTTTCGTTATTAGCGGACTCGCTGGATATGCTAGGTGATGCCTTGGTCTACGGGTTCAGTATTTACGTCATTGCCCGAGGCCCCCGGATGAAGGCAATCGCAGCCGTGGTCAAAGGGGGAATCATGGCGACCTTTGGGTTGTTCGTACTTGCTCAAGCCGTGTACAAGCTCTTCTTCCCTCAAGTTCCCGTATTTGAAACGATTGGCGCAATCGGCGCTCTTGCGCTGTTCGCCAACAGTTTGTGCTTAGCCCTACTTTGGCATCATCGTTCAGATGATTTAAATATGCGTTCGGTCTAGTTGTGCTCGCGTAATGACATCATAGCCAATGTCTCCGTACTGCTTGCTTCGGTGGGTGTTTGGTTTACCGCTGCTGCTTGGCCTGACATCGCAGTCGGCCTGGCGATAGCTCTTCTGTTTATCAAGTCATCATTTACCATACTGCGTGAGGCCGTGGCTGAACTTCGGGATAATAAAGTGGAAAATCCGGAGGCCTGACAGCCCCGAAATATTTCACTGCTAGTGACGTAGCAGGTACTCCTTCAGGGGAATCTGCTCATCTACATTTAATCTGGATTTGTCGAATGATGACTCTTACGATTGTCGTACTCCCAACAATCATAAGAAAAACTATCGAGATAAAGCGCTCTCTGATTGCTCACAAACCATCACCTTATCCCCTAAAAGCAGCGAACACATCCAAAATACCTTGTAAATCATGCCTCGGCCAGGTGGCGTCTATCCGATCTCACATGGCATGCGGATTGCTGCGTATATTATCGATATGTATCTTGGTATATTGCGGAGTTGCGTCGGTTTGTGGTTGTGTGGACGGCTATTTCCGACATACCTATTTTCACAACGATGAGGAATCTATTTATGAAGCTAGCCAAACTTTTTCTGTTCTTCTGTATTTCTTTGCTGTCCATGTCCGCACAGGCTGACAAAATCACCATAGCGGCTGCTTCTGATCTCAAATTTGCCATGGACGAGATCGTTTCTACCTTCAAACAGGACAACCCTGACGATCAGATAGAGCTGGCGTATGGTTCCTCGGGTAATTTCAATACCCAAATTCAACAGGGTGCGCCTTTTGATCTGTTCTTCTCGGCGGATATTGGCTTTCCGCGCGAACTGGTCAAGAATGGTCTGGCGGCGTCCGAGGTAAAACCTTATGCAGTGGGCCGTATCGTCTTGTGGAGCGCAAGCCTGGATGCCACCAAGATGACGCTAGCCAGCCTTACCGATCCGAGCATCACCCGCATCGCTATCGCCAATCCGAAACATGCGCCTTATGGCAAGCGGGCTGAAGAAGCTTTAAGAGCCTCTGACTTGTGGGAGCAAATCGAACCCAAACTGGTGTTTGGTGAAAACATCGTGCAAACCACCCAGTTCGTGCAAACCGGCAACGCCCAAATCGGCGTCATTGCTCTTTCACTAGCAGGCAATCCCGAACTGGCTCAAAAAGGTGGTTACTGGCTGATTCCCGATAATTTGCACGAGCCGCTGGAACAAGGCTTTATCATCACCAAACGAGCAGAGAACAATGCATTGGCCAAGCGCTTTGCCGACTATATGTTGAGCGGTCCTGTTCGCCTTGTGATGACTAAATACGGCTTTGTCCTACCCGGCGAAGCGGTCGGCAAATAGGGATGAGTTCACGTCTCCGTAGCGGCCAGAGCTTCATTGCCGGATCGCTGATCGGCACCTTGAGCGGTTTAATTGGCCTGGGCGGTGCGGAATTCCGTCTGCCGGTGCTGGTGGGGGTATTCAAATTGCCCACCCTGGAAGCCATCATTCTCAACAAAGCCATGAGTTTGGTGGTTGTCAGCGCCGCGTTGGTATTCCGAGCTAAGCAAATTCCAATCGATCAGCAGTTTGCACATGTTGATGTTACGTTGAATCTGCTGGCAGGCAGTTTGATCGGCGCCTGGTGGGCGGCGGGTCACGCGATGACGATGTCGCGGGTCTGGCTGAATCGCATCATCATGGTGTTATTGGCGGGACTCTCGCTGGTCATGTTGTCGGAAGCCTGGTTTGATTTACACAATGGCGTTACCGCGCTGCTTGATGCCGGGCTGTTGCGCTGGGTGGTCGGACTGATTGCCGGTTTCGGTATCGGCGTGGTGGCGGCACTGCTAGGCGTTGCCGGCGGCGAATTGTTGATCCCGACGATTGTGCTGCTTTACGGATTGGACATCAAACTGGCGGGTAGTCTATCGTTGACAGTCAGCCTACCAACGATGATTGTGGGTTTCGCCCGTTATACCCGCTCGGATGCATTCGCCGTGCTGTGCCATGAACAATCTCTATTTCGCTGGATGGTAGCCGGTTCAATCCTTGGTGCCGCTGTGGGCGGCTTGTTGTTGGGATTAATGCCCACGAACGTGCTGATGACCGTCCTGGGTTTAATCTTGCTGATTTCCGCTGCAAAGACCTTTCAACATGCTCATTAGAGACAACACATTTCATGATTTTGACCGATAGCGATCTTCAAGCCGTCTGGTTGACTGTCCGGCTGGCGGGCATTGTCACGCTGATTTTACTCACACTGGGTACGCCTATCGCCTGGTGGTTAGCGCGGACTAAAGCCTGGTGGAAAGGGCCGATAGGGGCAGTAGTCGCCTTGCCCTTAGTCCTACCGCCTTCCGTGCTCGGGTTTTACCTGTTGTTGGCAATGGGGCCAAATGGCCCGGTGGGATACATCACCCAAAGCCTGGGACTTGGGCTATTGCCGTTTACCTTCTGGGGCCTCGTTATCGCGTCGGTGTTTTATTCGCTACCTTTCATGGTACAGCCCTTGCAAAACGCATTCGAGGCGATTGGCGACCGACCGCTGGAAGCCGCCGCAACGTTAAGAGCTTCGCCGCTGGATGCTTTTTTTACGGTTGCCGTGCCGCTGTCATTACCGGGCTTTTTGAGCGCTAGTATCCTCACCTTTGCTCATACCGTGGGCGAATTCGGCGTGGTGCTGATGATCGGCGGTAATATTCCTGGCGTTACCCGTGTCGCTTCGGTGCAAATTTACGATCATGTTGAAGCATTGGAATACGTTCAAGCCCACCGGCTTGCGGCGGTGATGTTGGTCTTTTCCTTTCTGGTGTTGCTATCGCTCTACGTTTGGCGACCTAATCCCAAAAAAGGCTGATGGTATGGATGACATTACGGCTCGCTTTAAGATCAATTGGCCTAGCTTTGCGCTCAATGTAGACATCACCATTCCCGGACGGGGGGTGACAGCCTTGTTTGGTCATTCCGGCTCCGGAAAAACCACACTACTTCGCTGTATCGCTGGGCTGGAACGCGCTCCACAAGGATTTCTTAGCGTCAATGGCGAAGTTTGGCAGGATGATAATCACTGGATGCCGACACACAAACGTCCATTGGGTTACGTGTTTCAAGAGGCCAGCCTGTTTTCTCATCTAACAGTGATGGGTAACTTGCGCTATGGCTTAAAGCGGATATCCGATGCCCAACAAGTCAGCTTGACTCAATCCATTGACTTGCTGGGTATCAGTCATTTGCTGGATCGCAAGCCGGATAGTCTTTCCGGTGGCGAACGCCAACGGGTCGGCATTGCCAGAGCGCTGGCAGTCAGCCCACGGATTCTGCTGATGGATGAACCACTGGCTGCTTTAGACCTCAAGCGTAAGCAAGAGATTCTACCTTACCTGGAACAGTTGCATGATGAATTGAATATTCCGGTGCTGTATGTCAGTCATTCACCGGACGAAGTGGCTCGACTGGCGGACCATCTGGTTGTGTTGGATGACGGATATGTATTGGCGAATGGCTCATTGGCCGAAACCTTGGCAAGATTGGATTTGCCTATCCGGCTGGGTGAGGATGTCGGTGTAGTGATTGACGCCACGATTGGTGCTATCGACGAGCAGTGGCATTTAGCACGGGTCGATTTTTCCGGCGGGAGTCTGTGGACGCGGGATCGGGGCTTGCCGATTGGTCGCAGAGTTAGAGTTCGCGTGCTAGCGCGAGACGTGAGTCTAGCCGAAGAGCATCCTGGACACAGCAGCATTCAGAATGTGCTACGCGGTCGAATCGACGCCATCGCCAATGACGAACATCCTGGTCTGGCACTTGTACGTGTTCAGGTCGGCGATTCTACCTTGGTTGCTCGTTTGACCAAACGGGCGGCGGCTGAACTTAATGTCGCTTTGGGGCAGGAACTATGGGTACAGGTCAAATCGGTTGCGCTAATGGAATAACGGTATTCGAGCTTTGCTGATTCCACCAAAATGGACAATTTTTTCAATATTAGTGGCAGAAAATCCGGGATATTTCATTTTTTGTGTCAAAAGTGGGCATGGTGTGTGACATAAACTATGAAAATTCACTTTAAAATCAATCGACCATTTTTCACTTTTTGTGTCACTCGACAAGTGAAAAGCTAATGCCATAGATAATGAAATAACCCGACAGAACTGTTCGGCTAAAGCAATCAAGCAGCCTTTCAGGGTCATGCTCGCCGGTGTTTGTTCCTAAATGCTTGAATTATTTTGGATGGCGAGTATTCTTTTAAGGAATGGTTACCCTACTCCGCTTTAAAACTTGGCTTTCTATTGTGCTGATAATCGCAGTGCTCGGTCATTTTGGCTTGGGCCATCGAGATGTGTCGGCCTTTGTGCTATGTTTTGGTGCTGATGGTCATGTCGCTGTAGAGAAGAATGGAAAAGACCAATCCGTAAGTTTGACTGTTGTCACTCGTTTCAACGACGAGACAAATGCTCTTACGAGCGATGACAGCGATCCCTGCTCGTCGCCTTGCACTGACATCCCTATCGATGGTGATGATCACATTCCCCTACAATTAACAAATTTGTCAAAAGTAGCGATTGATATTGGGCTTTTGCCGGTATTTTTTCTGATTTCACTCTTGGTTCTTTATGCCAGAGTCATCATTCGGCAATCAGCTTTTTTAGATCCACCATTTACCGATTCCCGACTGCTTGCGCTACGCAGCACCGTTTTACTGATTTAGCCACCACTCCTAGCTGCAACTCACCAGCCGAAGGCGCAGGTTCATCTGTGTCCGTGTTGACGTTCCCTCTATGCTACGGAGAAATTTTCCATGTTCTCGAATTATGTGCGACCACTAGGCGTTGCACTGTGTTTATTGATTACTGCCGGCTCGGTCGATGCGAGTCCGGCAGACAACACGCTATTGCCGGCTCAATCAGGCAATCCGGGTGCAAACGGTTCCAGTGGGCAAACCATTGAGGAACCGGTCGGCTCCCTGGTTTTGTCTCAAGCGCTCGCCCTAGCGCTAACCCGGAATCCCGAGCTATCCGCTTTTTCCTGGGAGAGCCGAGCACAGGAAGCCGCCACCCTGCAAGCGGGCTTGTTTCCCAATCCCACTTTCAATGCCAATGCGGCGAATTTTGGGAATCAAGTGATCAAGGGCTTCGATGGCGATGTCGTCACCTTGGAACTCAGCCAATTGATCGAATTGGGCGGTAAGCGCACCGCTCGCATGGAAGCCGCATCGCTGACCAAACAATTAGCCGATTGGGATTACGAAACCAAGCGAGCCGATGTTCTCACTCAAGTTACTCAGGCATTTATTGACGTGTTGGCCGCCCAACAGCGCTTGACGCTAACACAGCAAATTCATGAATTAGCCAATCAGACTACGGTCACGACCTCTGCGCGAGTGCAGGCAGGCAAGGTATCGCCCGTTGAAGAAACCAAGGCTAAAGTTGCTCGCGCTTCGGTGCAAATCGAGCTGATGCGAGCCCAGAAAGAACTGGAAGCCGCCCGCAAGCGTTTAGCGGCCGGCTGGGGCAGCACGACGCCGCGTTTTGAGACGGTGAGCGGTAATTTGGAAAGCATACAAGCACCGGCTTCTCTGGAATCATTGGCGCAACGCCTCTCCAAAAATCCGGATTTAGCCCGTTGGGCAACCGAAATCACCCAACGTCAGGCGCTCATCACGATGGAAAAATCCAAAGCCATCCCGGATGTCACCGCGACCGTGGGTGCCAGTAAATATCTGATGCCCAATGATTACGCCTTAGTCGTTGGTTTTTCGATGCCATTGCCGGTATTTGACCGCAATCAAGGCCGCATTCAAGAAGCCGAGCATCGATTGACCAAAGCGGAAGACGAATTGCGCAGCACCGAGGTTCGCATCGCCACGGCATTGAACACCGCCTATCAAGCCCTGGATACCGCTCATTCCGAAATCACCACCTTGCAGCAAGACATTTTACCGGGTGCCCAAAGTGCTTATGACGCCGCCTGCGAAGGTTATCGTTTGGGCAAGTTTGGTTTTCTCGACGTACTGGATGCACAGCGCACGCTGTTTAGCGCCAAAAATCAGTATTTACTGGCCTTGGCCGAATATCACAAGTCCGTGGCCAACGTGGAACGTTTGGTCGGCAGCAATATGAACGAGACAGAGGCGGACAGCCAACCCGAGGTATCACCATGAACACGATTAACAAAAAACAATGGACCGCTATCGCCGCGATTATCGTGGTCGGCCTATTGCTCAGCCTATTTATTCTGAGCATCGACAAATCGATGCCCGAAGGCGAGGAACACGGCGAAGAAAACCATGCAGCGGCAAAAGTCGATAGCGCCGAAGGCGGTGACCATGCCGATGAAGCCAAGCAGGCTCAAGGCCCGCACGGCGGTGATGTTTACAGGGACGGTGATTTCAAGCTGGAAATCCTGCTCAGCGAGGAAGGTGGTGAACCGCACTTTCGCGTTTATCCGTTCAATCAGGATAAACCGCTTCAGCCCGTTGCCGATCAACTCTCCGTGCAACTAAAGCGCCCGAGCGGCGAGCAACAGCGCATCGAGTTTGCGCCTGAAAATGCGTATTGGCAGAGTATCCAGTCTATCGACGAGCCCCATGTCTTTGAAGCGAACGTGACGGCAAGGCTTGATGGTCAGACGTTTCAGTTTGCTTTCAGTAAAGAAGAAGGCAAAGTAACCTTGAGCGATCAGCAAATCGCCGAAACCGGTATCTCGATTCAGACCGCAGGTGCAGCGCACATCACCAGCTCTGTCACCCTACCGGGTGAAATTCGCTTCAATGAAGATAAGACCTCTCATGTGGTACCGCGTTTGGCCGGTGTGGTGGAGAGCATTTCCGCCAACCTGGGCCAGCAAGTCAAACAAGGTCAGGTCATCGCCGTGATTGCCAGTACGGCGTTGTCCGAGCAGCGTAGTGAATTGTTGTCGGCACAAAGGCGACTGGAGTTAGCCCGCTCTACCTTTGCGCGGGAAAAGCACTTATGGGAGGACAAAATCTCGGCTGAGCAAGACTACCAACAAGCCCGGCAGGCGATGCAGGAAATGGAAATCGCCGTTCATAATGCCCAACAGAAATTGATAGCACTCGGCGCAAGTCCTGCCGTGTCAGCCAGCGGCGGCTCACTCAATCGTTACGAAATTCGCGCCCCGTTCGACGGCATGGTGGTCGAGAAACACATCGCCATGGGAGAAGCGGTCAAGGAAGATGCCAGCATTTTCACCATTACTGACTTATCCTCCGTCTGGGCCGAAATTATCGTATCGGCAAAAGATCTCAATGTCGTGCAGGTCGGCAAACAGGTCAACATCAAGGCCACGGCGTTCGATTCTTCGGCAACCGGTACGCTGTCTTATATAGGCGCATTGATGGGCGAACAAACTCGCACCGCTACGGCACGCGTGACGCTGGACAATCCGCAGATGGCTTGGCGACCTGGATTGTTTATCACGGTCGAACTGCCTACCAAGGAAAGTGACGTGCCGGTCGCGGTGGCAGCCGATGCCATCCAGATGATCAAAAACAAGCCGACGATTTTTATTCGGGTACCCGGCGGCTTTATTGCTCAACCGGTCACCACCGGACTATCGGATGGCAAAGTCACCGAGATTGTGGCAGAACTCATGCCCGGTACCGAATACGCTGTCAATGGCAGCTTCGTCATTAAATCCGAGCAAGGCAAAAGCAGTGCCGAGCACTCGCATTGATCCCCAGGAGTTCGCATCATGTTTGAACGACTCATTCGTTTAGCGATCGAGCATCGCTGGCTGGTTATCCTGGCTGTACTCGGTATGGCAGGGCTCGGTATCTTCAATTACTCGATTCTGCCCATCGATGCCGTGCCGGACATCACCAACGTTCAGGTACAAATTAATACTACGGCACCGGGTTATTCGCCTTTGGAAACCGAACAGCGGATCACTTACCCCATCGAAACCGTCATGGCGGGTTTGCCGCATCTGGAACAAACCCGGTCGCTTTCGCGTTACGGCTTATCGCAGGTCACGGTGATTTTCCAGGACGGCACTGATGTCTATTTCGCCCGGCAATTGGTGAATCAACGTATTCAGGAGGCCAAGGATAAACTGCCTGCCGGTATCACGCCGGCGATGGGTCCCATTTCTACCGGTCTTGGCGAAATCTATTTATGGATAGTCGAAGCCCAAGAAGGGGCCAAAAAACCGGACGGTTCGGCTTACACCGCGACCGATCTGCGTGAAATCCAGGACTGGATTATCAAACCGCAGTTGCGCAACGTGCCGGGTGTCACCGAAATCAATTCCATTGGTGGCTACGCCAAACAATATCAGGTGGCACCGATTCCGGAAAAACTTGCGTCCTATGGTCTGACCTTGCAAGACATCGTTACCGCGCTGGATCGTAACAACAATAATGTCGGTGCCGGCTACATCGAAAAGCGCGGCGAACAATATCTGATTCGTGCGCCGGGCCAAGTGCATTCGATGGAAGATATTCGCAACATTATTCTCGGCAATGTCCAAGGCGTGCCCATTCGCATTCGCGATGTCGGTGAGGTCGAAATCGGCCGGGAACTACGCACCGGCGCAGCGACCGAAAATGGCCGGGAGATGGTGTTGGGTACGGTCTTCATGCTGATCGGTCAAAATAGCCGTGCCGTCTCGCAAGCGGTCGACAAAAAGATGGCGGAAATTAACCGCACATTGCCAGAAGGGGTACAGGCCGTGACGGTCTATGACCGGACGGTATTGGTCGATAAAGCCATCAATACGGTCAAGAAGAACTTAACCGAAGGGGCGATTCTGGTCATTGTGATTCTGTTCCTGTTCCTGGGCAATATTCGTGCGGCCATCATTACCGCAATGGTCATACCGTTGTCGATGCTGTTCACCTTCACCGGCATGGTGACGTACCAGGTCAGTGCCAACTTGATGAGTCTGGGAGCGCTCGACTTTGGTGTGATTATCGACGGTGCGGTGGTGATCGTCGAAAACTGTGTACGAAGGCTGGCCCATGCTCAGGAGCATCAGGGGCGTTCGCTAACACGTAGTGAACGTTTTCATGAAGTGTTTACGGCGTCGAAAGAAGCGCGGCGAGCGCTGTTATTTGGCCAGTTGATTATCATGGTCGTGTATTTGCCCATCTTTGCGCTGACCGGGGTGGAAGGCAAAATGTTTCATCCGATGGCTTTCACGGTGGTCATTGCCTTGGTGGGGGCCATGATACTGTCGGTGACCTTTATTCCGGCGGCCGTGGCGCTGTTTATCGGCGATAAAGTCGCCGAAAAGGAAAATGTGGTGATGCTGAGTGCCAAGCGTATCTATGCGCCGGTACTGGATAGAGTCATGAGCAACAAGCCGGTGATACTCACGCTGGCGGTGGTCGCGGTGATTCTGTCGGGCTTGTTGGCGACGCGGATGGGCAGCGAGTTTGTGCCGAGCTTGAATGAAGGCGATTTCGCCATTCAGGCAATGCGTATTCCGGGTACCAGTTTGTCGCAATCGGTCGCCATGCAGCAGCAGATTGAACAGGCTTTAAAGCAGCAGTTTCCAGAAATCGAACGGATATTTGCACGAACCGGTACCGCCGAAATCGCATCCGACCCGATGCCACCGAATATCTCGGATGGTTACATCATGCTCAAACCTCGCGAGAAATGGCCTGATCCCGATAAATCACGCGATGACCTGCTGGCGGCGATACAAGCGGCAGCCAACAAACTACCCGGCAATCTCTACGAGTTTTCCCAGCCAATCCAGTTGCGCTTCAATGAACTGATTTCAGGGGTGCGTAGCGACGTTGCGGTTAAAGTGTTTGGTGATGATATGGATGTATTGAATGACACCGCGACTGAAATTTCAGAGGTCATGGAGGTGATTCCCGGAGCATCCGAAGTGAAAGTCGAGCAAACCACCGGCTTGCCGATGCTAACAGTCAATATAGACCGGGATAAAACCTCGCGTTACGGCTTAAACGTCGGCGATGTGCAGGATGCGGTGGCTACCGCGATCGGTGGCACCGAAGCCGGCACCTTGTTTGAGGGGGACAGGCGTTTCGACATTATCGTGCGTCTGCCGGAGAACCTGCGCAGTAACCTGGATGCCATCAACCGCTTGCCGATCTCGTTGCCGCGCGGGCAAAACCCAGATGGACGAACCAGCTATATCCCACTGGCCGAAGTAGCCGGCCTGGAAATGGCCCCCGGCCCTAATCAAATTAGCCGTGAGGACGGCAAACGCCGAATCGTCATCAGTGCCAACGTGCGAGGCCGCGACATCGGCTCCTTTGTCGCCGAGGCCGAACAAAAGCTGCAACAAAAAGTCAAAATTCCATCCGGTTATTGGACGAGTTGGGGCGGACAATTCGAACAGTTGCAATCGGCCACCCAGCGCTTACAGATCGTCGTGCCGCTGGCATTGCTGCTGGTTTTTACGCTGCTGTTCATGATGTTTGGCAACGCCAAGGACGGTTTGCTGGTCTTTAGCGGCATTCCCTTTGCGTTAACCGGCGGCCTGGTAGCGCTTTGGTTCCGCGATATTCCGATGTCGATTTCGGCGGCAGTCGGTTTCATCGCTTTATCAGGTGTGGCGGTACTGAACGGGCTGGTGATGATTGCCTTTATCCGTAGTTTGCGCGACGAAGGCATGTCTCTGGACAAGGCGATTGTAGAGGGTGCTCTGACACGTCTTAGGCCAGTGCTGATGACCGCATTGGTGGCCTCGTTCGGTTTCGTGCCGATGGCAATCGCTACCGGTACCGGCGCAGAGGTACAGCGCCCGCTGGCGACTGTAGTGATCGGCGGCATTCTCTCGTCAACGATGCTGACATTGTTGGTATTACCCATTCTCTACTGGTTCGCGCATCGCCAAGACCAACCAGTAAATCCCATAATACCGGGAATTTCGCAGATTAATGCCAATGAGGATTAAACGATGAGTAGCTGCAAGCCATCAGAAAAAACCTGTTGTTGTCCTGGCGAGAAACCGGATAACCACAAACCAACGCTATCAAACGCGTCGAGTGGTATGACGTTCAAGATCGAGGGACTGGATTGCGCCGAAGAGGTTGCTACCTTGAAAAGCGCGATAGGGCCGCTAGTGGGGGGCAGTGACAAGCTGACCTTTGATGTTTTAAACGGGCGCATGACGCTGTTGTCTGATGCCGAGCCCGTGACTGAAAAAACCATCATCAAAGCGGTAGCGGCAACGGGCATGCAGGCGGCTCGTTGGCAGTCCGGTCAGACCGATGGCGATGCCAAACAACTGCACCGTTCGAAAACCGTTTATACCGTACTTAGCGGTGTATTTATCCTGGCAGGCATGCTGATTCATATCGCCATAGCCGGCGGCTTTGTGGATATTCAAACCGTTTTCAGCTCGGCAAAAAGCGGCACCCTGCAATGGGACGTGGTTACTCGCTATCTGTACAGCTTGCTAAATGCACATGCTCAGCAGGCGATGCCTTTGCCTGAAAAAATAGCCTTTGGTTTAGCGGTGGCTTGCGGTGCTCGGCATGTGATTGTGAAAGCGTTTTATGCCTTGAAACGCTTACGGGCGGATATGAATTTGCTGATGACGATTGCAGTTATCGGTGCGATGTTCATTGATGAATGGTTTGAGGCGGCAACGGTCAGTTTTCTGTTCGCGCTGTCTCTGGCGATTGAGAGCTGGAGTATTGGCCGTGCCCGGCATGCCGTTGAAGCCTTGCTGGATTTAGCCCCCTCGACGGTGACGATCAAGGATGAAGTCGGCCAAGAACGCATGGTATCTGCCACGGAAGTCAGTATAGGTACCCGTTTCATATTAGCGCCTGGGGCTAAAATTCCCCTGGATGGCAACGTAATTGCCGGTTTCAGTTCAGTCAATCAGGCGCCGATTACCGGTGAAAGCATGCCGGTTGCCAAGCAAGTGGGTGACGAGGTGTTTGCCGGAAGCATTAATGTTGAAGGAACCTTGGAAATTCGCTCGACCAAGTTGGTTTCGGACACCACCTTGGCGCAGATTACCCGGCTGGTAGGCGAAGCCCACGGTAAGCGAGCCGAGGTCGAGCAATGGGTGGAGAAATTTGCGCGTATTTATACCCCGGCAGTAATGTTGGTGGCGTTGGTGATGTGCATCATTCCGCCCTTATTTTTCGAAGGGGGCTGGAACGAATGGTTTTATCACGCCTTGGTGTTGCTAGTCATTGCTTGCCCCTGTGCATTGGTCATTTCGACACCGATAAGCATTGTCGCGGCGCTGGCATGCGCAGCCCGACAAGGCATTCTGATCAAAGGTGGCATTTATATCGAAACACCCGCCCATCTTGCTGCGATTGCCTTTGATAAAACCGGCACGCTGACTTCTGGTGAGCCCATCGTAACCGGTGTTTATCCATTCAATAGTCATAACGAAGAAGAACTGTTAAGCCGTGCCGCCGCACTGGAAGCACGAAGCAATCATCCGTTGGCAAAAGCCATTTTACGCTATACGGAACAACGCGGTATCAACGTGGCCAGCGCAGAGAATGTGACGGTGCTGCCGGGTAAAGGTGTCACCGGACTATTTAATGGCACGGATTTCTGGCTGGGATCGCGTCGCTATTTATTGGAACGTAGTCAGGAAGTACCGGAAATCAGTGAAAAAGCGATTGCCCTTGAACAAACGGGGCAAACCGTGATCGCCATTGGCAATGATCGGCATATTTGCGGTCTGATTGCCGTTGCTGATCAGCCTCGCGCCGACATCAGATCGATTTTGCAAGCGCTGAGACAGACTGGAATCCAACATTTAGCCATGTTGACCGGTGACAATCGGGTGACGGCCAATAACATCGCGGCCCAAATCGGTATCGATGAGGTACACGCCGAATTATTGCCCGCCGATAAAGTGGAGATCGTCAGTCAAATGGTCGAAAAATATGGACAGGTAGCGATGATCGGTGATGGCGTTAACGACGCACCGGCGCTGGGGCGAGCCAACCTGGGGATTGCCATGGGAGTGTTAGGGTCGGATGCGGCCATCGAAATAGCCGATATTGCTCTGATGGGCGATGACCTTTCCAAGTTACCTTGGCTGATCGAACATTCCAAAAGAACGCTAGCGATTATTCGCCAGAATATTGCTTTTGCGCTGACGATCAAGGCTGTGTTCGCCATCTTAGCCTTTGCCGGTGTGGCAACCTTATGGGAAGCCATTGCTGCCGATATGGGTGCGTCCTTATTGGTCGTGGCCAACGGATTGAGATTACTACACCCCAAAAACGTTTCTACTAAATAGCCTGAACAACGCTATAGAAACAACTTACAAACTCCTTTTGGAACAAATCATGAAATCAAAATTACTGATTACCTTTTTTTTTGCGCAATATTTACTATCAGGGTGCAGCCTCTTTGACCGGCATGCGATGGCACCTGATCTTGCCATACAGCATGCAGCATTAACCAAACACTTCGAAGATGAAGCGAACGAATTGCAGACCAAGATAGAGGAACACAAAAAATTTCTCAGCCAATTTGAGTCAAAAAGCTTTTTATACGGTAGACATGCGAACGATCTTAAAGCGCACAGCCAAGAAGTGATTGATCTTTACCAGCAGGCCGTCACTGCAAATCAAGACATGGCGGAGATGTTGCGGCAAGCAGATCATTAGTTGTATTCGTAACGCCACCACTCTCTCAGTGATACTAAGCTCAGCGTCGCAGCACCGATACTCACCTTATCGCGGTGGCGCTTCCGGTGTGAGGTCCAACAACTGAGAGGAAGCGACCAAAGCAGCTTTGAGAAAGAGTTTCTCGGGGATAGTCTCGAATGTAGTTCCCTCTACCTCTACCGTTCGACACTCTGATTCGCCACAAACAGAACAGCAACGACTGCTCCCGACTCTCGCACCGAGCCATTCCTCCATGGGTCTGCCCGCGATCCAAATGCGGTTGGACTCGGAGGGGTCGGCCTTGAATGATTTTTCGTTTATCTCTCTGATCTCAAGGGTTGGCTCAATGCCCAAGGGGCGGAGCGCTTCCTTGAGTTTACTGATGGCGCTCTGCATTTCCTGATACGTGGCATGGCAGCGATCACATGTGTTCCCGCCTGAGCTCACGAGCCTCTGCCAAATTATCGGTAGCGATTTCATAACAATGATCCCTTTCTGAGGTGTTCAACAAGTTCTACGCTTAATCCGATAATTCCGATTAAGAAGCCGCAACACTTGATTTAAAGACCAATTAGGGCCTTTCTTGGTCGCTGGCAGCAACAAGAGTCAAACAGTTTGGGACGAAGCAAATCCCAATCTGTGGCACGCTGTACCTATTGTTTTGGCTCATGATCCATCATGTGCTGGTCACCTGCGCAACATCCCATGCCATTCATCATATCGTGCATGTGCCCCATGTGCTCCATATGTTGATCCATCATTTCCTTGCGTTTCTCTGGGTTCTTAGTCTTGCGCATTTCGGCAATTTCCTTTTCCATCTTCTTCAGTTGGTCCTGCATTTCCTTTTCGGACATTGGTTTCTGTTGCTCTTCAGCAGCAAATGCAATAGGACTGCTCAATACTATCAAAGCAATTATGAATAGAGCGGATGTTTTCATGATATTTTTCCTAACGAACTGATAGAACAGTGGATGGAAATCCTTATGGCTGTCGCAGCCCGAAGGCAGGCATAGATAAAGGGCTCATATCAAACTCCTTCTTCGGATTTTTCATATATCACGATTTCAGCAACTGCACAATTAGAACAAATACCAGTATTACCAAAACTCCATTCATTTAGCCATTATTGTTTCCTTGTGTTTGGCAACTTCGCTGGTGACATTTGGCGACAACTGAAAGTTATTCATAGATACTTTAACAATTTACACTGGCCCCAAGCTCTATTTTTACCTTTTTCTCAAGATCGGCTGAGCACTATTTGCAGTACAGTTGACCTTTACCACCACCGGAGCGATTTGTTCTGTTTTCGCCATGCTAGCGATCATGTCGCGTAAGCCCAGCCACAATCATTTACACCAATAGCAATGTGAATTTTTCGTTACGGCCTTTTGGCCAAAAAGTAAACGATGGATATGATTCGGAAGGAATACTAAGATTCGGAGCTATAACTAAATCTGGTGTTTGGAGTTGAAGAGAAGCGGCGTATCTGGTTGATTATTTGTGACCAAACAAAACGATCAACCGAGGAATACGCCACGATGAAGAAGAGTAATGTAATCGACCTGTCGAGTCGAGAAGAGAACGCCGATCCTTTGACCGACCTGATTCGGCAAGGGGCGCGCAAGCTGATTGAGCAAGCGATCGAAGCCGAATTGGCGATCTATCTGGAAGCCTTCAGCGAGCGGAAGCTGAACAATGGCCGGGCAGCGGTGGTCCGCAACGGTTATCAGCCGGAACGTGAGATTCAGACCGGCATCGGCCCCGTATCCGTTAAAGTGCCGAAGGTTCGGGCGAAAGACGGCCAAAGCGCTACCTTTCGTTCGGCTCTGGTACCGCCGTATGTCCGTAAGACACGTTCTCTGTCTGCCGCGTTGCCCTGGCTATACCTGAAAGGCATTTCCACGGGTGAAATGGAAGCGGCGCTGGAAGTGTTGGTGGGGTCGGAAGCCAAGGGGCTATCGGCCAGTACCGTGGCGCGTTTAAAACGCGATTGGGCAGCCGAATATACCGATTGGCGAGCGACTCGCCTGGATCGTGACCAATGGGTTTATGTGTGGGCCGACGGCATCTATAGCGGTTTACGAGCGGAAGACGCCAAACTGTGTGCCTTAGTCATCATCGGCGTCAATGAGCGCGGCGAGAAGCGCTTTCTGGCGATTGAAGACGGCGTGCGCGAATCGACGCAGAGTTGGCGGGAAGTGCTGCAGGGTCTGAAGGCGCGCGGCATGAATGCCCCTAAGCTGGCCATAGGTGACGGCGCGATGGGCTTCTGGTCGGCGCTGGACGAAGTCTACAGCGACACCCGGCAGCAACGCGAGCTATTGTCAAATCTGGTGTTCAGGGCTAAATCAAGCGGCGATCCGGTCAGTGGTATCGACTTCAATGCCATCCTTGAATGGGATGCCGGTAATCACTTTGGCAAGATAATCAAATCCTCGCTGGCGACGCCAGGTTTTCTCGGCTGATTGACCCAGTTTAAACAGCATGTGCAGCATGCCATCCCGCGAGAGACAGCCCTTGGCTCGGGTAGTCCGGTGCCGGATGGTGGCGAAGGTCGATTCAATGGGGTTGGTCGTTCGGATGCTTTGCCAGTGCTGTGCCGGAAAGTCATAGAACGCCAATAGTTCATTTCGATCCTTGTACAAACACTCAACCGCCTTGGGATATTTGGCCTCAAACAGCGTGGCAAACTGATCAAATGCCCGCTCAGCATGCTGTTGGGTGTCAGCCTGCCAGATGTCGTAGAGCGATTGCTTCATCTTCGGCTGTACCGATTGCGGCACACGGTTCAGCACATTGTTCATCTTGTGTACCCAGCAGCGTTGCTGCCGGGTGTCGCTGTAGACTTCGTCCAGCGCCGACCAGAAGCCCATCGCGCCGTCACCTATGGCCAGCTTAGGGGCATTCATGCCGCGCGCCTTCAGACCCTGCAGCACTTCCCGCCAACTCTGCGTCGATTCGCGCACGCCGTCTTCAATCGCCAGAAAGCGCTTCTCGCCGCGCTCATTGACGCCGATGATGACTAAGGCACACAGTTTGGCGTCTTCCGCTCGTAAACCGCTATAGATGCCGTCGGCCCACACATAAACCCATTGGTCACGATCCAGGCGAGTCGCTCGCCAATCGGTATATTCGGCTGCCCAATCGCGTTTTAAACGCGCCACGGTACTGGCCGATAGCCCCTTGGCTTCCGACCCCACCAACACTTCCAGCGCCGCTTCCATTTCACCCGTGGAAATGCCTTTCAGGTATAGCCAGGGCAACGCGGCAGACAGAGAACGTGTCTTACGGACATACGGCGGTACCAGAGCCGAACGAAAGGTAGCGCTTTGGCCGTCTTTCGCCCGAACCTTCGGCACTTTAACGGATACGGGGCCGATGCCGGTCTGAATCTCACGTTCCGGCTGATAACCGTTGCGGACCACCGCTGCCCGGCCATTGTTCAGCTTCCGCTCGCTGAAGGCTTCCAGATAGATCGCCAATTCGGCTTCGATCGCTTGCTCAATCAGCTTGCGCGCCCCTTGCCGAATCAGGTCGGTCAAAGGATCGGCGTTCTCTTCTCGACTCGACAGGTCGATTACATTACTCTTCTTCATCGTGGCGTATTCCTCGGTTGATCGTTTTGTTTGGTCACAAATAATCAACCAGATACGCCGCTTCTCTTCAACTCCAAACACCAGATTTAGTTATAGCTCCAGCAACGCTGCTGGGTACACAAGATGAACAATGTGCTGAACCGTGTGCCGCAATCGGTACAGCCGAAGATGAAGCAATCGCTCTACGACATCTGGCAGGCTGACACCCAACAGCATGCTGAGCGGGCATTTGATCAGTTTGCCACGCTGTTTGAGGCCAAATATCCCAAGGCGGTTGAGTGTTTGTACAAGGATCGAAATGAACTATTGGCGTTCTATGACTTTCCGGCACAGCACTGGCAAAGCATCCGAACGACCAACCCCATTGAATCGACCTTCGCCACCATCCGGCACCGGACTACCCGAGCCAAGGGCTGTCTCTCGCGGGATGGCATGCTGCACATGCTGTTTAAACTGGGTCAATCAGCCGAGAAAACCTGGCGTCGCCAGCGAGGATTTGATTATCTTGCCAAAGTGATTACCGGCATCCCATTCAAGGATGGCATTGAAGTCGATACCACTGACCGGATCGCCGCTTGATTTAGCCCTGAACACCAGATTTGACAATAGCTCTAAGATTCGTGACTCTGCGCACACGGGGGGCAGCTAGTAAAACTATCAAAGCGATACCGCAAAAACTCGCCGCTCGCGATGTCTTGCTCTATACTTTAAAGGATGACGTTAATGAATCTTTGGCTTGAGCCAAGTATTCATTTTTTGTTTTTGATAGGGAAACTTTACGCTTGGGATTGAATCCACGCTTTATTCGCGATAGGTTTCAAGAGCATTAAACACATCAATTGATCTTAGTGGCGAAATGACCGTGGGATTTTTTCGACATCATCACTATCAGACCGTTATGGTGCTGATCATGTTGACTAGCTGGCTCTTCATGCTGGTGTCGTCAACGTGTGCGATGCCGATGCCTGCGCAAATGCAAATACCAGTGACGGACACGATGCCAGTTGGTTGTTCCGATTCGGCGCATCATGGCGCCGCAGCGACACAACTCTCACCAAACCAAAACTGTACACTCAAGGCTTGTCCGGACTCCCAGCCTAACCCCGCGCTAAATTTCAAAATCGATAAGCCTGATCTACCCGTTTTTATCTTGTGCCTGACTTGGCTAAGTCTTTATATTTTTAGCCCATTACCCTGCCTTTTTACCCGTCATAGACAACGAAGACCGACTGCCAATCCCATACCGATACGCTATCGGTTCTGTACCTTTCTGAATTAGCCATTTCTCCCAGGTAACCCGCGCCTTGTAGGCGTGATAGGGCTTCATGCTTTGGCGTGAGCTTGTGTTTCCATTGCTTGGAGAAAATGATGTACCCCTTGTTATATCCCACGCCCCTTGATCGGGTGTCTTGGCCCTATTGGGCGCTCGGTTGCTGTCTGATGATTTTTATCAGCATAGTCCATGCCGATGAAGCGATTTTATCTATTGAACAGGCTGTTCAACTAGCTCAGGCGGGCAATCCCGGTCTTGCTGAAATTAAAGCGCGTGCCGAAGCACTGGCCACTATTCCTTCGCAGGAAGGTGCACTTCCAGACCCAACGCTTAGTTTCGATACACTGAATGTCCCAACCAGTAGCTTCAGTCTTCACAAGGAAGACATGACCATGATGGATGTTGGCGTCAGTCAGACGATTCCCTTTCCGGGCAAGTTGGCCTTGAAGGAACAAGCGGCGGAACAGGAAGCCCTGGCTGCTGCCGATTCGGTAGATGTCGCCCGTTTGCGTCTGGTTCGCGATGTCAAACAGGCCTGGTGGCGCTTGTTCTATTACGATCGAGCAATCAATGTCATTGCCGAAAGCGAACAATTTTTTCAGCAATTGATCGATACCGCCCAGTCCCGCTACAAAGTTGGTCAGGGGCAACAGCAGGATGTGCTGCTGGCCCAATTAGAACTCTCGAAGCTCAAGGATGAAAAAATCGAGCTGATCAGCATGCGCCACAGTACCGGCATTCAGATCAACACATTGCTCAGCCGCAACTCCACTACCTTGGTAAAACTGCCAGACCAAGCCGAGATCAAGACCCCGGTCTTGGTGGTTGCGGATTTGCAAACACAAGCCATGGAACATAGCCCACGGTTCGAGCAGCATCACAAAATGCTCAGTGCCGCCAAGACCCGCATTGAAATCGCCGAAAAGGATTTCTATCCCGATCTGACACTGGGTGCGGGTTATGCAGTCAGGCAGAACACGCCGTCCGGCGAATCACGTAGTGATTTTGCCAGTGTCAAGCTCAGCATCAACTTACCGATCTATGCCGAACAGAAACAGGCTAAGGCAGTCGATCAACGCAATAGTGAGTTATTGCAGGAGCAGTACGCGTTGCAGGATGAGCACAACAAAGTCCATGGTGAAATTGCTACCAATGCTGCCCAATACCAGCACGCCAAACAGCGATTGGCGTTATTTGAGCATGAAATTATTCCCCAAGCACAACAAGCCGTTAGTTCGTTAATGGCCGGGTATCCCGTCGGCAAGGCGGACTTCAGTAATTTGCTCCGCACCCAGTTGAGCTTGTTTCAGTATCAAAGCCAATATTGGAAATCGTTGGTCGAAACCCAGCAATTGCTGGCGGAATTATCGAATTTAATTGGCGAGGAACTGACTCATGACTAAGCAAGCCATTCTGGTCAGTATATTGACCATGATCATCGGAATCGCCGGCGGCTTTTGGCTGGCGAATAAGCCGCAATCCATGGAAAAGACTGTGTCGGTCGCAGAGCATAAACCACGGTTTTATCGGCATCCGATGAATCCAAAAGTGACGTCTTCGACACCGGCCAAGGATGAAATGGGCATGGATTATCTACCCGTGTATGCCGATGAACTTTCGCCGACATCCCAACCGAACAAAGGGCGCATTCTGTATTACCGCCACCCCATGGGGGCCGCAGACACATCGCCGGTACCGAAAAAGGACGAAATGGGCATGGATTATCTGCCGGTTTACGAAGGCGAGGTAACGAGTTCTAAACTCTTGACGATCAGCCCGGAAAAAATCCAGAAGCTCGGCGTCAAAACCGAGAAAGTTCAATATCGGGATTTAGTGCGTTCTATCCGTGCGCCGGGCAGTATTCAAGTTGATGAGCGTCGGTTACATGTCATCAATGCCAAATTCGAGGGTTGGATACAACGGTTGCTAGTTAATAGCACGGGACAAGCTGTCAAACGCGGCCAGCCATTATTGGAAGTCTACAGTCCTGATCTACTCACGGCTCAACAGGAATACCTGATCGCCAAACAAGGCGAGGCGTCATTGCAACAGGCCAGTCCACAGGCGCTAGCCACCGCGCAGCAACTCACCCGTAATGCCTTAAAGCGGCTGAATTATTGGGATATAGGCCAGGCACAATTGCAACGTTTGCAAGAGCAGGATCGCGTGATCGAAACTCTGTCGTTGCAATCGCCTGTCAATGGCGTCGTGATGGAGAAGCCAGCAGTAGACGGGATGCGTTTTATGCCGGGCGAAATATTGTTCCAGATTACCGACTTGAGTCGCGTGTGGCTGATGGTCGATGTGTTCGAGCCCGATTTAGAGTGGGTCAAAATGGGTCAAGCGGTCGTCGTCGCTTTCAAAGCTTACCCCGATAAATCTTTTCATGGGCAAGTGGGTTTTATCTATCCCACGCTGAATACCGACACGCGCACCATCAAAGTTAGAGTGGACATGGACAACGCGCAAGGTTTTCTGAGGCCTGGTCTATACGGTAGCGTTGAATTAATGGCTACTCAACAACGACACCGAGAACTGAGTATCCCCGATTCGGCTATTCTCGATAGTGGCACGCGGCAGGTGGCACTGGTACAGGTCGATGATGGCCGATTCGAGCCGCGCACCGTAAAGATAGGCCATCAAGCAAACGGATTCAGTGAAGTACTTGAGGGTTTGCAGGATGGCGACAATGTCATCACCCGCGCTAATTTCCTGATCGATGCCGAAAGCAATTTGAAATCGGCATTGGACAGTATGAGTAGCGCAGAGACGATGCCGGAACCTGAGTCTAGCCAGAACGACGCGGCCATGTCAGGGCATGAGCACAATCAACATGTGATGGAGCACTAGCCATGTTGGAACGTGTGATTGCCTGGTCGTTAAAAAATGTGTTTCTGGTGTTGGTCACGACGCTATTTTTAATCTGTGGCGGCATTTACGCCGTGATCAAAACTCCGCTAGATGCCTTGCCTGATTTATCCGATGCCCAAGTCATTGTCTACACGGAATTCCCTGGCCAAGCACCTCAGGTGGTCGAAGATCAAGTCACTTATCCACTGACCACCGCGATGCTGAGTGTGCCGCGATCCAAGGTGGTTCGTGGTTTCTCATTTTTCGGTGCATCCTTTGTGTACGTGATCTTTGAGGATGGTACTGATATTTATTGGGCCCGCTCCAGGGTGCTCGAATATTTAAATTTTGCGGCCGGACGGTTACCACGTGGTGTTACGCCGCAGTTAGGGCCAGATGCCACCGGCGTGGGCTGGGTGTATCAATATGCGTTGTTGGGCAAGGATTACTCCCTGGCAGAACTGCGTACCCTGCAAGACTGGTTTGTGCGCTATCAGTTGACCAAGGCACAGGGAATTGCCGAAGTCGCCAGCGTCGGTGGGTTCGTCCAGCAGTATCAGGTGACCGTCGATCCGCATAAGCTTCAGGCTTACGGTATCCCGCTCAAAACCGTGACCGAAGCCATTGCCAATGGCAACCGCGATGTGGGAGGGCGGGCGATTGAAATGACCGAAACCGAATACATGGTAAGGGGGCGAGGCTATTTGCATGGCACCCACGATCTGGAGCGCCTAGTATTGAAAGTCGCCAATGGCACGCCTGTTTTAGTGCGGGATGTGGCCAGAGTTGAATTGGTACCCGATGAACGTCGCGGTATTACCGAACTGAATGGTGAGGGCGAAGTGGTGTCCGGCATCGCCATCGCTCGCTACGGTCAAAATGCGCTGGAAGTGATTGATAACTTGAAACTGCGGTTAAAGGAAATTACCGCAGGTCTGCCAGCGGGCGTCAGCATAAAAGCGGTGTATGACCGTGCTGATTTGATTCAACGAGCGATCGAGAATTTACGCCATACGCTATTGGAAGAGAGTGTGGTGGTCGCCGTTATTTGTGCGGCATTTCTGTTGCATCTGCGTAGTGCGCTGGTGGCCATCGTCATGCTGCCGGTTGGTGTCCTGATCGCTTTTATCGTCATGCATTTATTGAAGATGAACTCCAATATTATGAGTTTGGGGGGCATCGCCATTGCGATTGGCGCAATGGTCGATGCCGCCATTGTGATGATTGAAAACGTGCATAAGCACCTGGAGCACGATGCCGGAAAATTGCCCAGACACACCATCGTGCTGAATGCCTGCCGGGAGGTCGGGCCGCCATTATTCTTCAGCCTACTAATCATTACCGTGTCGTTCTTGCCAGTGTTCACACTGGAAGCCCAAGAGGGACGGCTATTTCAGCCATTGGCGTACACCAAGACCTTTGCCATGGCCGGAGCCGCGTTGCTTTCGGTCACACTGGTGCCGGTACTGATACTGCTGTTTGTGCGTGGTCATATCCGACCGGAGCAAGACAACCCCGTCAACCGGGTGTTGCTGTGGCTGTATCGTCCGGTGATTACTTGGGTGATGCGTTTTAAGAAAACCACGGTTTTGTTGGCGTCGTTGGTCATGGCTGCGAGTATTTATCCGGCAATGCAATTGGGTGGTGAATTTATGCCGACCTTAAACGAAGGCACGTTGCTGTTCATGCCACAAACATTGCCCGGCATGTCGGTAACCAAAACGGCTGAATTGCTGCAAACTCAGGATCGCATCATCAAAACCTTTCCTGAGGTCGAATCGGTATTCGGCAAAGCCGGGCGCGCGGCCACAGCCACCGATCCGGCACCCTTAGAAATGTCCGAGACGGTGGTCAACCTCAAACCGGAATCGCAGTGGCGGCCTGGTATGACCGTTGACAAACTGATTGCAGAAATGGATCAAGCCCTGCAAATCCCCGGTGTCAGTAATGCCTGGACCATGCCGATTAAAAACCGCATCGATATGTTAGCCACTGGCATCCGCACCCCCGTCGGCGTCAAGTTGTTCGGTAACGACCTGGCGGAAATGGAACGGCTGGCCCAGCAAATCGAACAAGCCATCAAGAACGTACCCGGCACCACCAGTGCTTATGCCGAGCGGATTACCGGGGGATATTATCTGAATATCGATCCTGACTATGACGCCTTAGCTCGCTATGGCTTGATGGTAGGCGACATTCAAAATCTGATTTCAACCGCTATTGGCGGTGAAATGGTGACCACTATGGTTGAAGGCCGGGAACGCTTTGGCGTGATCGTGCGTTATCCGCGCGAACTCAGGAACAGTCCTAGTGCCATAGGCAATCACTTACTGGTAACGACTGCCGATGGCGCCATGATTCCTTTATCGTCGGTTGCACATCTCAGCTTATCCAAAGGACCGCCCGGCATTCGTACCGAAAACTCGCTGCTCTCCGCCTATATCTTTGTCGATTTGCGGGATCGCGATATTGCCAGCTATGTTCATGATGCCAAACTCGCAGTCGAGAAAGCCGTGCAACTGCCTACCGGTTACTACATCACCTGGAGCGGACAATTCGAGTATATGGAGCGTGCCGTTGAGCGATTGAAGATAGTCGTACCGTTGACCATGCTGATCATTTTTATCCTGCTGTATTTGAATTTTGGACGCATGACGGAAACCCTAATCGTCATGTTGTCCGTGCCTTTCGCCCTAGTAGGTGGCGTCTGGTTACTGTGGGCGTTGAACTACAACGTCAGTGTAGCGGTTGGCGTCGGCTTTATCGCACTGGCCGGGGTGGCTGCTGAAACTGGTGTGATTATGTTGATTTATCTGGATCACGCCTATCAAGCGAAAGTCGAAGAATGTAGACAACACGATCAGAATTTTACCCTGAATGAACTCTATACCAGCGTGGTGAGCGGAGCGGCAGAACGGCTGCGGCCCAAGATGATGACAGTGGCTGCCATTATGGCGGGTCTATTACCCATCATGTGGAGTAATGGAACCGGATCGGAAGTGATGCGACGCATTGCTGCCCCGATGGTGGGAGGGATGGTCTCCTCAATGCTGCTGACGCTGATCGTAATCCCTGCAATTTATGCGCTGTTGAAAGGCCATTCGTTGAGGCCACGATGAGCCCAAACCAGTAAATTTCACATTCATAGATACAGGAGGTTTATGACTATAAATACAGTCCAAATGATGCATTAAACAACACCCTTTTAACGACGCAGGACGGCATTTTGATTGCTGTCTGAAGAATTTAACTTAACTGGAGATATCTCATGAAAACCATCACTAAATTATTGGTCGTCACTTCTTTAACGCTGGGAGTTTTATCAGGTTGCCAACAAAACCCCCATCCCATGGATATGAGCGCAGCTATCCAAAGCGCTAAAACCAAGGATGACCATGAGTCTTTGGCAACTCATTATGAACAAGCAGCAAAGGATGCCGAAGTTAAAATGGAAGAACACAAAAAGCTTCTGCAACAGTACAAGCAGCACAGCTACCTATACGGCAAGCAATCCGAAATGTTCCTAGAGCATTGCCAATCGCTAATCAGCTCCTACCAAAAAGCGGTTGATGCCAATACAGCGATGGCTAAAATGCATCATCAAATGGCAGGTACCCAATAAACTCAGTCTTAACTATTGAAGGATTTGAGGGCATGAACGTTTAATTTCGTGCCTTCAAATCAACAGTCAGCATTCTGTTGAATTTCCGCCCGTAACAAAATATTGGTGGTAGGCAGTTTTGGCCGAATTAACGCTACCAAAATGAAGGGTGCGAAAGTTTTCAATATTAGTGGCACAAAATCCGGAATATTTCATTATTTGTGTCAAAAGCGGGTATAGCTTGTGACACAAATAATGAAATATCACTTTAAAATCAATCGACCACTTTTCATTTTTTATGTCACCCGACATATAAAGAAAGTAATTGGAAAGGAAGAAAGTCGTGTCGGGTTGCCGGGCTATGCTGCAAAAATTTCAATGCAATAATCCTGGGGTTGGCTTAAAGTCACCCTGACATGAAAAAACTAGGCCGAAACGATCCCTGCCCTTGTGGCAGCGGTAAAAAATACAAGCAGTGCTGCTTGAAGACAGCAGACGCCCAGATTGCGCATGATCGGGCTGAAGCCGTCCCGAAAGCCATCCAGTGGCTCTTCACGAAGTATGAGCAGCCGGCCCGTGCCGAGATTGATGAAGGTTTTTTTGGTGGACTCGACGACGATGAATATGCCGAGCTTCAGGACCTACCCGAGGACTCGTATACCGGCATTATGATCAATGCCATGGAATGGCTGCTGGCAGATGGCGTGCTGACCCTCAAAGACCAGGACTATCGTGTTGCGGATTTGTTACTTGGAAAGGGTGGTCCGCTATTGTCTGCTGAACAGCGACAATGGCTTGAGCGTCTAACAGCCCTACCCCTCAGGCTTTACGAAATTGTGGCGGTGGTGCCCGGCAAATGCCTGACATTAAGGGATGTGATGCTGCCCGAACGCCCGCCCGTTCTCGTCCAGGAAAAATCAGGCTCACAACAAGCTAACCGGTATGACCTGATCGCGGCACGCATCGTGCCGTTTGACGTTCATTTTGAACTGTCCGGCGCCGTTTACTCTTTCCCCCGCCAACAAAGCTGGGATTTGTTGGAAGAACTCAAAGACGAATTAGAGGGCGTCGAGCCGGATTCTGCTCTCGCCAAGGAAATCACTAGTGCCATCATCCCGTTTCACTGGCTCCAGTTATTTGTCAGGGCCTTTGAAATGCCGCCAGTGGTTGATCATGTCACGGGTGAATCGCTGCTGTTCGTGACTGATCATTACCGGGTTCTGGACTGGGACGCATTGGACCAGGCCTTGACCAGGGCAGCGGATATCGAAGGCAATCGTGATGCAGGTTGGAGCCGTATATTTGTAGGCGAAGATGGGCTGACACGGCAAAGTCTCAGTATTCATCCCAGCAAACGCCAGGATCGAATCAAAGTGTCCTATCATACTCAACAGTATGCGGACAAAGGCAGACCTTGGTTCGAAGCGGTTTCAGGCACTACGGTGGCCTTTATCAGCCGGGAACTGGCCGCCCCCAAAGGCATGCTGGCTAATATGCAGCCTCATGACATCCCGGAAAGGTCGGAACCGATACCCCTGCCACCCGAGATAATAGGCGAGCTCATAGAGAAAAGAATTCGGCAGCTTTACGCTGACTGGGCTGACAAGCCATTACCGATATTGAACAATCAAACGCCGCGCGAGGCCATCAGAACCCCGGAAGGATTGGAACAAGTCAAATTCTTGCTGCACACCTACGAACATGGCGAAGCCCAGCAAGCCAAAGCGCAACACCGCCCTCCGGTTTCCTATGAATTTCTTTGGCAGTCAGTAGGGATCGCGTCGTAAGTACCGGGGATAGTTAATCTGATCCCAGGACAGGGTTAAAGGTCTTTAATGGTGGGGAACGCCAGTTTCGAAGCATTGACCCGGTTGCGCAAATCAAGACCCGGTTTAAAATGAACGGTGTGCCGACTCGGTAGACTGACAGACTCCCCGGTCTTGGGATTCCTACCCATACGGGCTTTGCGGGGAATCGTTGAAAAACCACCAAATCCACGAATTTCAATTCGTTCGCCAGTGGCGACAGCGGTAGTCAAAACATCAATGATAGTGTTGACAGCGAGCTCTACGTCTTTTTGCAGCAGGTGCGCTTGCTTGGCGGCCAGCGCACCCATCAGTTCCGATTTTGTCATCTGAAATGTCGAAGGTTCGACGGTGAGTTAATCGTCGAATCATAGCGCAGTTTCAAGAGGACTTCGAGCCACTCAACGCCCTCTATTTCTCAAGAGAATTTAACCGTTAACGGCGTCTTTTAAAGCCTTTCCGGCTTTAAAGCCTGGTAGTTTTGCCGCAGCAATGGTCAGTCCAGCGCCGGTTTGCGGATTGCGGCCTTGACGCTCGGCACGTTCCTTGACTTCGAAAGTGCCAAACCCCACTAACGATACCGAATCGCCGTTTTTCAAGGTATTTTGAATGGCACTGAGGATGCCATCCAAGCCCCGCCCGGCATCGGCTTTACTGAGATTCGCATGGCTGGCAATGGCGTCAATGAGTTCGGATTTATGCATGGTTTCCTCAAAAGGTGGGATGTAAAAACTAGGCGTTGATGATCGCAGTTTCAACATGTTCCTTCAAGCAAATCAGTCTGGAAGGCGTGTAAACCGGAACCGCAAAATTTATGTACCAGTAGCGAATGTCGGCTTATAAAATTCGCAAATTGTCGCAACCGACCCGTTGCTGTCTATCACTTAATCTGATTCAATGGGGGGTAACCACAGAATTCGGAAAAAATCGTACGCTAAGCCACCATTCCTCTTTCTTTAGCTTTGTAAGCTTCAGCGGCGTGTCTACATGGATAGAAGCCTTTTAGGAAAGGCTTCTGACAACTGGTGAATTAACTTTTACTAGTAGAAGCGGCAATGCCTCCAGAGACAACGGCGCCAGTAGTAGCGCCCGTAGCAGCTACTACCATTGTTCCACCTGCCATACCTGCTCCTCCGGCAGCCAATGAACCACCACCCAAGGCTGCCAATGAAGCATTTGTAAGGGCGGCCCCAGACAAGGTACTGATTGCTGTTCCGGTACTAGCTGAACCAAGAAGTCCCGCGCCACCTGCGGTAGCGGCAAGGGGGCCAGCGTATGCAAGTGCCGCTCCTCCGGTAGCTACAGTTGCCGCGACAACAGCTACCGTTTTGCCAGGGTTCTCTGAAACAATATCTATTACTTTATCAAGTCCTCCGCCTATCCCTTCAATTACTACGGTAGTGACCACAGAATCAATGCAACGTCCAGTTCCCTCTACTGCATCAACAATAATGTTTCCCACGGGTTCAAAAACATATTCACATAAGGCATCAAAAATACTCATAACAGACTCCTAAAATTGGAAAAACTTTTACAATAATTTTTTGTATCACCGATGAATATAACGAATTCTTTATAAGAATTTTGTTAGCTTTTTAACAAAATTTTGCTATAAAAAATAGTTATAGATTTGTTCAACCAAACGATATTTCTCCTACCTGTTTCGAATACAAATGCTTTTGCCTAAGTGCTGCAATCTGTATCACGGCAGGAATTGTTACCCTATATGCAGGACTGGCTATGTCTATAGCCGTCCATACGCCAGTAATTGCCCAACCTATGGGACCGGTTAAAATGGCCATTGTTCGTGTTAATGCGGCATTTCCGGCAAAAGAAAGCCCACGTCCAATCAATGCTTTCAAAACGGCATTCACGATTATTAATGTTAGCTGATAGGACTTGAATCCCCCAGCACGAAATACAGCCTGAAATAGAGCAACAAACGCTTCAGCATTCATTGCGCTTACATTTTCAATGCCAACAGCCTCGGCGAGTTTCTTCAGTTCTTCAGGGCTCATACTCTCCAATGCATCAGTTAATATTTTCAATAAAAGATTATTTTCAATTTTTTCCGTGGTTGATTCTTTGTTGTAATTGACTTTCATTTTGTCGCAAACATCCATAAGAACTTCTCTATATACAACTCCTTTTCCACCTCGAAAAATAGTAGCTAGTGTATTTGCACCGAAGCACTGAATTTCTGCCGCGATTAACTCCCAGTATTTTTGATGATCTGGGCAGTGCTTTTTATATAGATCGTACCCAGTAAGTTCCTCTGTAATTCTTGAGCTGCCATCCTTGTTGTGAGTAAGGCAATATACCAAGTCATTCAAATCCTCTGAGCTGATAGTGGAAAGAAATTCAAGATCGTTGTCATATCTATATGCCATTGTTAATCCTAATGTGATGTGGGAAGGTTGTGGTAAATTGAAAAATCATAAGAAGGAAAGTAATTTTTACCTAATTTATATATTTGATTTAATTAAATAATCATTCCTTTGTTAGGAATGTTGGTCCGTTTGGATTTGTTAAGGCGTCATCTACCCACGCAGTGGCTGTTCCTCGGCTGTATAATTCTAGCCAGTTAATAAAATCATCGAATACTTCAGTAAGTATTGACTCAATTGGTAATTCATCCTTCATGGTTTTAAATAAATATACCAATTTGGTTATTTCATGATCATGCATTTTTGGACAAAATTCATAAATAAGTGCCGCTACCTCGGTTTGAACTGGCCAAAGATGCGATTGATCCATCCTTTTTATAGGTTGCCCATTCTCTGACAATGTAGGTAATTTGTTCTTTCCAGCAGTAAATTGATAAGGCGACGGCTTTAATAGACGTGTTGATCTAAAAAGAGCATTCTTAATATTACGGACACACCATGAATTCAATGAAGTATTCTCCACGCTAGCAACATATCCGATATTTCTCTTTAGATCGTCATCCATTCGCAGCGTTAATGTTTCGCTTGAATTCTCTATTCCGGACGTACCTTTTAATGCATCAATTTTTCCAAAATCATTCGTATGCCTCTCCAGCCAACGAATGGCTTGATTAATTTCAACCGGTGCTATGGTGTCACGGTAATTTGTCTCGCCCGTTGCGAGATTTTGGTACTTCTCATTACGAAACACGAAGAAGAGTTTCCCAAGTCGATTTCGATAGAGTTGCTGAACAAAAGGATAGTGAGCAGCTAAGGGATTAATTGGCTCAAGATCACTTTCGGTGATGTATTCATGAATCAACGTCGATGTTTCCGTGTTGTAGGCTTTGCCTTGAATGACTCGTTTTAACGGTTTGAATTTGTACATGTGTATTCATAAGAAAATAACTTGAACACAAGTGTACCTAAGAAAAATTTATAATCAAGTTAATTTTACTTGAACACAAATAAGTTTGTTAAAGGGGGCACCTCATGAAACGGAAATGATCGTACGTTAAATCAATGTAATGACGCCAAGAGCCGTATTGCTCTTGGGTTATGTCACCAGGTGTCCAGTTGGCGTATACCCTAACCTGATGTCAGGTTGTGCACTGTTTTGACGTCAGTATAGAGTATGTTTTTGCAAATATTGACACATGCTGCTAAAGACTATAGATTTTATCCTGACACTTTTGGTTTTTTGAGGGCTGTTCATTTGCAAGGGCATCGGATTGGTTACATTAGAGTCAGCTCGTTCGACCAAAATCCAGAACGGCAACTGGAACAGGTCGAGGTCAGTAAAGTTTTTACCGATAAGGCGTCTGGCAAAGATACCGAACGCCCCGCCTTGGACGAGCTACTTGCGTTTGTTCGAGAAGGCGATACGGTCGTCGTGCATAGCATGGACCGCTTGGCGAGAAATCTGGATGACTTACGGCGCTTGGTTCAGCAATTAACCAAACGCGGCGTGCGCATCGAGTTCGTCAAGGAATGCTTGACTTTCACTGGCGAAGATTCGCCGATGGCCAATTTATTGCTTTCTGTCATGGGAGCGTTTGCCGAGTTCGAACGGGCGCTGATCCGCGAACGGCAGCGCGAAGGCATCGCGCTGGCCAAACAGCGCGGCGCTTACCGGGGGCGCAAGAAAGCACTATCGACTGAGCAGGTAGCAGAGTTACAAAGCCGGGCCAGTGCCGGCGAGCAGAAAGCCAAGTTGGCCCGCGAGTATGGCATTAGCCGCGAAACTCTATACCAATATTTGAAGACCACTGAGTAATAATGTCCAGGCGCTTGGTTTTGTCCGCTACGGAACGGGGCGGTTTGCTGGCCTTGCCTGATACTCAAGACGACCTGATTCGCCATTACACTTTCAATGAATCCGACTGGGCTCTGATTCGACAGCGCCGGGGCGATGCCAATCGCCTTGGTTTCGCGGTGCAGCTTTGTCTATTGCGCTACCCTGGTTACGCTTTAGCTGCGAATGCAACTGTAGCGGAATCGGTAATCCACTGGATCGCCGGCCAAATCAAGACCGATCCCGGCGCTTGGCGAAAATACGGCGAGCGCGATGAAACGCGGCGCGAACATTTCCAGGAACTGCGCGGCTATCTTGGAGTATCGGCCTTCGGATTATCCGATTTCCGGTTTCTGGTGAAAACACTGGCCGATCTCGCCATGCAAACCGATAAAGGTGTAGTGTTAGCGGCTCATGCTTTGGAAGCACTGCGCCAACGCAAAGTGATTCTACCGACGCTTACCGTGATTGAGCGAGCCTGTGCCGAAGCTATCACCCGTGCGAATCGCAGCATCTACCGGGCGTTGGCCCAGCCGCTCACGGCGTTGCATCGACAACGGCTCGACGATCTGCTGAAAATCAAGCCTGATTCCAACACGACTTGGCTGGTTTGGCTACGCCAGTCACCTTTGAAGCCTAATTCCCGCTACATGCTGGAGCATATTGAGCGGCTGAAAACCTTTCAGGCAATTGCTTTGCCGGACGGAATTGGTCGGCATATTCATCAGAACAGACTATTAAAAATCGCACGCGAAGGCGGGCAAATGACGCCGCAGGACCTCGGCAAGTTTGAAAGCGAACGCCGATATGCCACGCTCGTGGCTGTAACCTTGGAAAGCACGGCTACCATTATCGACGAAATTATCGATCTACATGACCGCATCCTGCTGAAATTATTCAGCGCAGCCAAGCACAAGCATCAACATCAGTTCCAACAACAGGGCAAGGCGATAAACGACAAGGTACGATTATTCTCAAAAATCGGCCACGCATTATTGGATGCCAAGCATTCGGATAGCGATCCTTACGCCGCAATCGAATCTGTTATTTCCTGGGACGACTTCCAGCAAAGCATCATCGAAGCGGATCAACTGGCCAAACCCGCAGCATTCGATCACTTACACTTGATTGCCGAGCAGTTCAGCACTCTCCGCCGCTATACGCCGGATTTTCTGGACGTGCTGACGTTACGAGCGGCACCGGCGGCGCAGAACCTGCTGGATGCCATTAAGGTGATTCGCACGATGAACGGTGCCGGCAATCGCAAAGTGCCGACTGATGCGCCGACAGCTTTTATCAAGCCGCGTTGGAAGTCGCTGGTACATACCGACCAAGGGCTTGACCGTCGCTTCTATGAAATCTGTGCACTCACCGAACTGAAAAACGCGCTCCGTTCCGGCGACATCTGGGTACAGGGTTCCCGGCAATTTCGCGACTTCGACGAATACCTGTTGCCTTCCGGGAAATTCCAAGAACTCAAACAGGCAAAAGCATTGCCGGTCGCCGTCAATCCGGATTGCGAACAATATCTGCATGATCGGTTGCAGTTGCTCGAACAGCAACTGAGCACGGCCAATCGTCTGGCAGTGGCTAATGAACTTCCCGATGCCATCATCACCGATTCCGGGCTGAAAATCACTCCTTTGGAGGCCGTCGTTCCCGAAGCCGCGCAACAATTGATCAACCAGGCGGGCATGTTACTGCCCCGCATCAAGATCACCGAATTATTGATGGATGTGGATGACTGGACCGGCTTCAGCCGATATTTTGTGCATTTAAAGGATGGAGAACCGGCTAAGGACCGCACTTTATTGCTATCGGCAATCTTGGCCGACGCCATTAATCTGGGACTCACCAAAATGGCCGAGTCTTGCCCCGGCACAACTTACGCCAAACTGTCATGGCTTCAAGCTTGGCATATCCGGGACGAAACCTATTCCGCCGGATTAGCCGAGTTAGTGAATGCCCAGTTCAATCATGCGTTTGCCGAAAACTGGGGCGATGGCTCGACGTCGTCTTCCGACGGCCAGCGTTTTCGGGCTGGCGGCAAGGGCGAAAGTTCGGGTCATGTCAATCCGAAGTATGGCAGCGAACCGGGCCGATTGTTCTATACCCACATTTCCGACCAGTACGCCCCATATCACATCAAAGTCGTGAATGTCGGTATCCGCGATTCGACCTATGTGCTCGATGGTTTGCTGTATCACGAATCGGATTTGCGTATCGAAGAGCATTACACCGATACCGCTGGCTTTACCGATCATGTCTTCGCGCTCATGCATTTACTGGGCTTTCGCTTTGCACCTCGCATTCGCGATTTGAAGGATACCAAGCTGTATATACCAAAAAGCGGCCAAGATTACCCAGCGTTGCAGAGTATGATCGGCGGCAACTTGAATATCAAAAGCATCCAAACGCATTGGGACGAGATACTACGGCTTGCGACATCGATCAAACAAGGCACTGTCACCGCGTCGTTGATGTTGCGAAAACTGGGTAGTTACCCACGGCAGAATGGACTGGCTGTGGCCTTGCGCGAACTGGGCCGTATCGAGCGAACCTTGTTCATTCTGGATTGGTTGCAAAACGTAGAACTGCGCCGACGTGTCCATGCGGGACTGAATAAGGGCGAGGCCCGCAATGCCTTAGCCAGAGCGGTGTTTTTTAATCGCTTGGGTGAAATTCGCGACCGCAGCTTCGAGCAACAGCGCTATCGGGCCAGCGGCCTCAATTTGGTCACGGCAGCTATCGTCTTATGGAATACGGTCTATCTGGAAAGGGCCATCGAAAAACTACGGGAATTGGACAAGCCTGTTGACGATGCGTTACTACAATACCTATCGCCGTTGGGTTGGGAGCACATCAATCTGACTGGTGATTACATTTGGCGGCAGAGCCGAAAGATTGAAGAAGGGCAATTCAGGCCGCTACGAACCACTGAAAAGTCTTAGCGTACTATTTTTTCCGAATTCTGTGGCTACCCCTTTTATGCCCAACAAATAATCATGGGCAGTATCGGTGTGCACCCAGTAATATGAGCGAAAGCCATACCTTCGTGTTTTTTCGAGCGACTATAGCCGTTCGCATACAAGAACCACGTCAACGTTGATAATGCCCACAAGCTGGTGCGCAAATACGCCGCCACCGATGCCAGCGTCCACGACTCCCAAGCCCTGAACGGCTTGCTCGATAGCGGCAACACCAGCCGCGACGTCTGGGCCGACAGCGCCTATCGATCCGAAGCGACCGAAGCCGGATTCACCGCAAAGGGGTTCGCGACAAACCGCTGACCGACCGGGAAAAACAAGGCAACAGCACCCGATCCAAAACCAGTTGTCGGGTCGAGCACGTGTTTGCCTGGATGGTGCATATTCCGATCAAACCCGCCACCGATTCCGACTTCAAAGCCGCCACGCATTCCGATACCAAAACAGCCGTTGGCGCCGATGGTCTATTTCACGGCGCAAATGTTGACGATGTTTCAATCTTAGCGTTCGCGCGCATTGCCGACCGGTTCCCCTAGACAAATGCGGCATCGCAAGCTAGATTTGCCCGGTCTTTTCGCCGATCGGGTTTGCCGTTAGCGGCGAGGTTTGAAGTTATTTAACGCTATTCCATTCGTCTTTTGCCAAGGATGCCAGTGCTCGATTCGCGACTACTCCGCTTGATCAGTGAGTTCAGGTGGGGTTCACTCACAGACCTTTCAGCCTCGACCAGCCGTTGTAAATGAACTCTACCACCCCAATCCCCGCCGACCTGGATACCGGTCTGGCCGCGTTGTTGATGATGGCCGCCTTCCACGGCGTCGCCGCCGACGAAGCCGCCTTGCGCCACGAGTTCGGGCCGGCGTTGGTGCCGGATCGCGAAGGGCGCTGTCGCTTCGATAACCGAGCACTGCAACTGGCCGCGCAACGCTTGGGCTTGACCGCCAAGCCGCGCCGGCAGGATCCGAAACGTTTGGCGCTAGCGCCGTTGCCGGCGATCGCGTTGGGCAAGGACGGCCGTTATTTCATCCTAGCCAAATACGATGCCGGGCCGCCCGCGCCTGCCGGCCCTGACCAAGGCGGGCCTGCGCCCACCCATGGCGGCTCACCCAACGCCGGCGGCAAAGCCTTGATCCAGCGCCCCGGCGAGCCGCCGGCGGTGATGACCCTGGCCGAATTGCTGGCGAGTTGGACCGGCGAGCTGTTGTTTTTTACCTCCAAGGCCAGCTATGCCGGCGAGGCGGCCCAGTTCGATTTCACCTGGTTCATTCCGGCCTTGATCAAGTACCGCAAACTGTTCGGCGAAGTGTTGTTGATTTCGCTGGTGTTGCAGCTGATCGGCCTGGTCACGCCGTTGTTTTTCCAGGTGGTGATGGACAAGGTGCTGGTCAACCACGCGATGAAAACCTTGAACGTGATCGCGATCGGCCTGATCGGAGCGATGCTGTTCGAAGCCGCCTTGTCCGGTATCCGCACTTGGGTGTTCGCTCATACCAGCAGCAAGATCGATGTGGAGTTGGGCGCCCGCTTGTTCAAGCATTTGTTGGCCTTGCCCACCGCCTATTTTCAAGCCCGCCGGGTCGGCGATTCGGTCGCCCGAGTCCGCGAGTTGGAGAATATCCGTTCGTTTCTGACCGGTAATGCCATCACCTTGTTGCTGGATTTGCTGTTCTCGGTGATCTTCATCGGCGTGATGCTGTATTACAGCGCCTGGCTGACCCTGATCGTCGTAGTATCGATACCGCTGTATATCCTGTTGTCGGTCGTGTTCACCCCGGTGATTCGGGCTCGATTGGACGAGAAATTTAACCGTAGCGCCGAAAGCCAGGCTTTTTTGGTGGAGACCATCAGCGGCATCGACACGGTCAAGGCCATGGCGGTCGAACCGCGTTGGACCCAACACTGGGAGAAGCAACTGGCCGCTTACGTTAGCGCCGGCCTGTCGGTCACCCAAGCCGCCACCTTGGCCGGCGGCGGCGTCAATCTGATCAGCAAACTGGTGACCGCCGCGATCATGTGGCTGGGCGCCACGCTGGTAGTCGACGGTCAGTTGACCGTCGGCGAGCTGGTGGCCTTCAACATGTTGTCCGGCCAAGTCTCGGCCCCGATTTTGCGGCTGGCGCAGCTGTGGAACGACTTTCAGCAAGTCGGCATCTCGATGCGCCGCTTGGGCGACATTCTCAATACCCGCAGCGAAGTCATGGGCCAAAAGACCCGGCTACCGCGGATTGCCGGCGCGATCGAGTTCGACCAGGTGTCGTTCCGTTACCGGCCGGATGCGCCGGACGTGATTCGCGGGGTCGACTTACGCATCGCGCCGGGCGAAGTGATCGGCATCGTCGGTCGCTCCGGCTCCGGCAAAAGCACCTTGACCAAGCTGGTGCAGCGCTTGTTCGTACCGGACCGCGGCCGGGTGTTGATCGACGGCCACGACATCGGCATCATCGACACCGCTTCGCTACGCCAACAAATCGGCGTGGTGTTGCAGGAAAATACTCTGTTCAACCGTTCGATTCGCGACAATATCGCCTTGGTCAACCCGGCCTTGCCGTTCGAAGCCGTGATCGAAGCCGCCAAACTGGCCGGCGCCCACGAGTTCATCTGCGAATTGCCGGAAGGTTACGACACGCTGGTCGGCGAACACGGCACCGGTTTATCCGGCGGCCAGCGCCAACGCATCGCCATCGCCCGGGCGTTGATCAGCAACCCGCGCATCCTGATCTTCGACGAAGCCACTAGCGCCTTGGACTACGAGTCTGAAAAAGTCATTCAGGACAATATGCGCCGCATCTGCCAAGGCCGCACCGTATTGATCATCGCCCACCGCTTGTCGGCGGTGCGCGATGCCAACCGTATCGTGGTCATGGAGCGCGGCCAGATTGCCGAGGCCGGCCGGCATCAGGAATTATTGCAAGTGCCGAACGGCATCTACGCCCACCTTTACCAATTGCAGCAGGCCGGCGCATGAGTCTGCGCTACCGCTGGCAAGCCTACGCCGAACTGTGGGGCCGTTACCGCGACACCTTCCGTTACTTTTGGCGGCAACGGCGGGAACTGGATAGTCCGCCACGTTCGAACGACGAAGCCGAATTTCTGCCGGCCGCCCTGGCCTTGCAGGCCCAACCGGTTTCGCCACTGGGCCGCGGCGTGGCCTGGTTGTTGATGGCACTGGTCGCCGCGACGCTGGCCTGGGCCTGGTTCGGCGAAGTGGACATCATCGTCAACGCCGCCGGCAAGATCATCCCCAGCGCCCGCACCAAAACCATCGCCTCGGTCGATACCGCCAGCGTCGCGGCGATTTACGTCCGCGAAGGCCAATTCGTCCGCCAAAGCGAGCCGCTATTGGATCTGGACAGCAGCGCCTTCGATGCCGAACGCGACAAGGCCAGAGCCAATGTCGTCGAAGCCCGCTTGCAACAGGCCAGGGCCCAAGCGCTGATCGACGCCATCGACCGCGGCAGGCCGCCGGTTTTGATTCGGCCCGAACAAGTAGCCGAGGCCAAATACCAAGCCGCGTTGGCGCATCTGGAGGGCCAGTACCGCGACTTCACCGCCAAGCGGCAACGCCTGGACGGCGATATCGCCCGCTACGCGTCGGCGCTGCCGCTGGTCGCGCAACAAGCCCGCGACTTCCAGGCCCTGGCCGAGGCCCACGACGTCGCCCCGCACGCCTATCTGGAAAAAGAACAGGCCCGCATCGAACTGCAAGGCCAACTCGACAGCGCCAAAAACCAACGCGCGGCGCTGATCGCCGAAACCCGCAAACTGGCCTTCGACGAACACACCCAAGCCGGCAAACTGGCCAGCGACGCCGAACAGGACGCCGCCCGCGCCGACGCCCATGGCCGTTTGCTCAAACTGAGCGCGCCGGTGTCCGGCACCGTACTGCAACTCGCGGCCCACACCGTTGGCGGCGTGGTCGCGGCGGCTCAACCCTTGTTGCAGATCGTGCCGCAAGACAGCACGGTCGAAGTGGACGCCAGCCTGGAAAACAAGGACATCGGCTTCGTCCAGGAAGGCCAGAGCGCCGAAGTAAAGATCGACGCCTTCCCCTATACCAAATACGGCACCGTCACCGGCCGGGTGGCCCATGTCTCGCGCGATGCGATTCAAGACGAGAAAAAAGGCTTGATCTACAGCGTGCGCATTGCCCTCGACCAGGTGACGCTGGCGGTCGACGGCCACGATGCGGCGCTGTCGCCCGGCTTGTCGATCCAGGCCGACATCAAAACCGGCCGGCGCAGGGTCATCGAATACGTACTGACGCCACTGTTGCAGCACGGCCGGGAAAGCTTGCGTGAGCGTTAAGTCCGGAACGGCGCGAACCGCGTGCCACCCCCGCCGTTCGAGCAAAGTCATCACGCTGGGTTTGGCGCTGAGTCTGCTACCGGTGCCGGCGCTGAGTTTTGATTGGGCCGCCGTACCTAATATCCCCGATGTGCTCGACGATCCGCTCGATACCCGGCCGCCGGTGCTGGAACAGGGCGCGGTGTTGCCGGGCGACCGGCACGGCATCGTCTGTCCGGTCGAAAAGGACTTTGCCGCGCCGTTGCTGCTGGACGAGGCGGTGGATCTGGCCTTGTGCCACCATCCGCAAGCCCAAGCCGCCTGGGCCGAGCTCAAGATCCAGGCCGCCAATCTCGGTGTGGCCAAGGCCGGCTATTGGCCGACCGTGAACGCGGCGGTCAACCATCTGAACAGCTATTACCAATATCCGGACTCGCCCCTCCCTTCGAGCGAAACCGACGGCTTTACCTTGTACGGCAATCTGAGTTGGCGCTTGTTCGACTTCGGCGGCCGTGCCGCCAATCTGGCCGCCGCCAACTGGCTGTTGACCCAGGCCTTGGCCAACCAGGACGCGGTGTTTCAACGCCTGCTGGACGGCGTGATTCAAGCCTATTTCGACGCCCAAACCGCCCATGCCCAACGGCAGGCCAAGACCGAAAGCGAAGCGTTGGCCGGCCAAACCCTGGCCAGCGCCCGCCGCCGCGAGGCCAGCGGGGCCAGCAGCCGTAGCGATACTCTGCAAGCCGAAACCGCCCTGGCCAAGACGGCATTGGGGCGCAGCCGGGCCGACGGTGATTACCGCAAAGCCTTGGCGGTACTGCGCCAGGCCATGGGGATCGCCCCGGAAACGGTATTGACCCTGCCGGAGAATGCCGAGCCTGAGCAAACGGGGGAAACGCTGGCCCAAGACGGCCGCGACCTGCAAATCTGGCTGGCCGAGGCCAAACGTCGCCATCCAGCCATCGTCGCGGCCGAGGCCCAATGGGAAGCCGCCAAGCAGCGCATCGTGCAAGCCCGGTCCGAAGGCCTGCCGACGCTGGACTTCAGCCTGAACGCCTACCAAAACGGCTACCCCAATCAAGCCCTGTCGCAAAACCAAACCCGGGTGGAAACCATCGGCATCAACCTGACCATCCCGCTGTTCGAAGGCTTTGCCCGTACCTACAAAATCCGCGGCGCTCAAGCCCAAGCCGAACAACGCGCGGCCGAACTGGCCGACACCGAGCGGCAGACCCTGCTGAACGTGGTCAAGGCCCACGCCGAAGCCGAAGCGGCACTGCGGAATCTGAGCTATTCGGCGACTTGGCTGGATAGCGCGCAAACTGCCGTCGCCAGCTCGCAGCGGCGTTACGACAAAGGCGCCGCCGACATTCTGGAACTACTGAATACCCAGACCGCACTAGCCGACGCCCGCCAGGAGCGCCTGCGCACCCTGGCCGACTGGCGAGCGGCCCGCTTGCGCTTGTTCACCAGCACCGGCCTGCTGGGCCGGGACATGATCGAACAGGCCGAAGGGCGAGCCAGAAACGGGAAGCCGGTCATCACCACCCCAGAAAGATGAACTCAAAGGATCGGCGTTCGCGTATTCGACGGCTAAAGCTTGTCGAATAAGCCAAACAAAGACGAAATCTGATAATTGGCAACAATATCGATACCCGAAACCTAATCGTCCCCAAGGCAAAACGCCTCGGGGACAGGCTCGCGATACCGTCTATTAGCGCCAATTGGCCGCAATCACCGGCGCTAGCGCGGCTTGGTAATCGGTCGGCAGGGTGATCTGGCCCGCAGCCGGCGGTGCGAACGCCGCCATCGCCGACACCAGATTCTCGACTTGACTGTCCAGCAACGTCAAATTGCCGTCCATGGTTTTGAACTGCTCGACGTGGTTGGCGCTGCCGTTGTACCAGTCTTGAACGACTAACTTATCCGAGGTGCCAATAATGCTGACTTCCAGATTGTTGCCTGCATGGACAAACCACAACTGGTCTGCTGTGATCCCAGACAGGAATTGCGCGATGTCAGTGTTGCCCGCCGTGGCATCGTTCTCGACGACGGTATCCGTAGCGTAGCCGCGGCCCAGGACATAGGTGTCGTTGCCGGAACCGCCGGTCAGCGTATCGGCACCGCCTAGACCCTCAAGGGTATCGTTGCCGGCCAAGCCGGAGAGGCTGTTGGCGGCACCGTTGCCGGTGAGTCGATTGTCCAAGGCATTGCCTGTCCCAATGGTAGCGGTAGAGCCGATCAACGTTAGGTTCTCTACGTTGGCAACATTATTTAAGTTGTAATCAACGCTACTAATGACTGTATCTGTCCCGGCCCCTACACCTTCGGTAACAATATCTCCAGCATTGTCGACCACATAGGTATCGTTACCCAGACCTCCTATCAAAGTATCTATGCCAAGCCCACCATCCAAATAGTCATCACCGCCCCCGGCATTAACGGTGTCGTTGCCCAGCCCGGCATTGATCCGGTCGATCTCGGCACCGCTCAAAATGTTGTCGTTGCCGTCGGTGCCGGCCATGTCGACGCCTTTGGTGTTCAACAGCGCCGTCGCGCTCATCACCGAGCCGTCGGCAAATTGAAAGCTCTCGACCTGGTACGGTAATACACCAGTGCCGTAGTTAACCCAGACATACCAGTTTTTGAAAGTCAGCCGGTCGCCGGCACCCAAGTCCATCACCAAGTCGTTGCCGACTTGAGTAAAACTCATATCCGCCGCAGTGATGCCGGCACCGAACACCAGTTTGTCGTTATTGCCTCCATAGAGGTAACTGTCCGCAGGATCGCCGCTTTCGATAATGGTATCCGCACCGTCGCCGCGGTTGAAGTAGTAGGTGTCGGCATGGTTGCCGCCGTACAAGGTGTCGTTGCCCAAACCGCCGGTCAGGCTGTCGTAGCCGTTGCCGCCACTCAAGACGTCGTCGCCGACCCCGCCCAACAGGGTGTCTTCGTAGTCGCCGCCATTTAAAGTATCGTTGCCGTCACCGCCTTCCAATCGATCGTTGCCGACATCGCCGTTCAGCACATCGGCACCTTGACCGCCCAACAGCAGGTCGTTACCGTTGCCGCCGCTGAGCGTGTCGTCGCCGGTACCGCCGTCCACGCTGTCGTTGCCGTCCTGGCCGTTCAACACGTCGTTGCCGTCGCCGCCATTGACGATGTCATCACCGCCCCCGGCATTAACGGTGTCGTTGCCCAGCCCGGCATTGATCCGGTCGATCTCGGCACCGCTCAAAATGTTGTCGTTGCCGTCGGTGCCGGCCATGTCGACGCCTTTGGTGTTCAACAGCGCCGTCGCGCTCATCACCGAGCCGTCGGCAAATTGAAAGCTCTCGACCTGGTACGGTAATACACCAGTGCCGTAGTTAACCCAGACATACCAGTTTTTGAAAGTCAGCCGGTCGCCGGCACCCAAGTCCATCACCAAGTCGTTGCCGACTTGAGTAAAACTCATATCCGCCGCAGTGATGCCGGCACCGAACACCAGTTTGTCGTTATTGCCTCCATAGAGGTAACTGTCCGCAGGATCGCCGCTTTCGATAATGGTATCCGCACCGTCGCCGCGGTTGAAGTAGTAGGTGTCGGCATGGTTGCCGCCGTACAAGGTGTCGTTGCCCAAACCGCCGGTCAGGCTGTCGTAGCCGTTGCCGCCACTCAAGACGTCGTCGCCGACCCCGCCCAACAGGGTGTCTTCGTAGTCGCCGCCATTTAAAGTATCGTTGCCGTCACCGCCTTCCAATCGATCGTTGCCGACATCGCCGTTCAGCACATCGGCACCTTGACCGCCCAACAGCAGGTCGTTACCGTTGCCGCCGCTGAGCGTGTCGTCGCCGGTACCGCCGTCCACGCTGTCGTTGCCGTCCTGGCCGTTCAACACGTCGTTGCCGTCGCCGCCATTGACGATGTCATCACCGCCCCCGGCATTAACGGTGTCGTTGCCCAGCCCGGCATTGATCCGGTCGATCTCGGCACCGCTCAAAATGTTGTCGTTGCCGTCGGTGCCGGCCATGTCGACGCCTTTGGTGTTCAACAGCGCCGTCGCGCTCATCACCGAGCCGTCGGCAAATTGAAAGCTCTCGACCTGGTACGGTAATACACCAGTGCCGTAGTTAACCCAGACATACCAGTTTTTGAAAGTCAGCCGATCGCCCGCCCCCAAATCCATCACCAAGTCGTTGCCAACCTGGGTGAAACTCAGGTCGGCCGCCGTGATGCCGGCACCGAACACCAGTTTGTCGTTATTGCCTCCATAGAGGTAACTGTCCGCAGGATCGCCGCTTTCGATAATGGTATCCGCACCGTCGCCGCGGTTGAAGTAGTAGGTGTCGGCATGGTTGCCGCCGTACAAGGTGTCGTTGCCCAAACCGCCGGTCAGGCTGTCGTAGCCGTTGCCGCCACTCAAGACGTCGTCGCCGACCCCGCCCAACAGGGTGTCTTCGTAGTCGCCGCCATTTAAAGTATCGTTGCCGTCACCGCCTTCCAATCGATCGTTGCCGACATCGCCGTTCAGCACATCGGCACCTTGACCGCCCAACAGCAGGTCGTTACCGTTGCCGCCGCTGAGCGTGTCGTCGCCGGTACCGCCGTCCACGCTGTCGTTGCCGTCCTGGCCGTTCAACACGTCGTTGCCGTCGCCGCCATTGACGATGTCATCACCGCCCCCGGCATTAACGGTGTCGTTGCCCAGCCCGGCATTGATCCGGTCGATCTCGGCACCGCTCAAAATGTTGTCGTTGCCGTCGGTGCCGGCCATGTCGACGCCTTTGGTGTTCAACAGCGCCGTCGCGCTCATCACCGAGCCGTCGGCAAATTGAAAGCTCTCGACCTGGTACGGTAATACACCAGTGCCGTAGTTAACCCAGACATACCAGTTTTTGAAAGTCAGCCGGTCGCCGGCACCCAAGTCCATCACCAAGTCGTTGCCGACTTGAGTAAAACTCATATCCGCCGCAGTGATGCCGGCACCGAACACCAGTTTGTCGTTATTGCCTCCATAGAGGTAACTGTCCGCAGGATCGCCGCTTTCGATAATGGTATCCGCACCGTCGCCGCGGTTGAAGTAGTAGGTGTCGGCGTTGTTACCGCCGTACAAGGTGTCGTTGCCCAAACCGCCGGTCAGGCTGTCGTAGCCGTTGCCGCCACTCAAGACGTCGTCGCCGACCCCGCCCAACAGGGTGTCTTCGTAGTCGCCGCCATTTAAAGTATCGTTGCCGTCACCGCCTTCCAATCGATCGTTGCCGACATCGCCGTTCAGCACATCGGCACCTTGACCGCCCAACAGCAGGTCGTTACCGTTGCCGCCGCTGAGCGTGTCGTCGCCGGTACCGCCGTCCACGCTGTCGTTGCCGTCCTGGCCGTTCAACACGTCGTTGCCGTCGCCGCCATTGACGATGTCATCACCGCCCCCGGCATTAACGGTGTCGTTGCCCAGCCCGGCATTGATCCGGTCGATCTCGGCACCGCTCAAAATGTTGTCGTTGCCGTCGGTGCCGGCCATGTCGACGCCTTTGGTGTTCAACAGCGCCGTCGCGCTCATCACCGAGCCGTCGGCAAATTGAAAGCTCTCGACCTGGTACGGTAATACACCAGTGCCGTAGTTAACCCAGACATACCAGTTTTTGAAAGTCAGCCGGTCGCCGGCACCCAAGTCCATCACCAAGTCGTTGCCGACTTGAGTAAAACTCATATCCGCCGCAGTGATGCCGGCACCGAACACCAGTTTGTCGTTATTGCCTCCATAGAGGTAACTGTCCGCAGGATCGCCGCTTTCGATAATGGTATCCGCACCGTCGCCGCGGTTGAAGTAGTAGGTGTCGGCATGGTTGCCGCCGTACAAGGTGTCGTTGCCCAAACCGCCGGTCAGGCTGTCGTAGCCGTTGCCGCCACTCAAGACGTCGTCGCCGACCCCGCCCAACAGGGTGTCTTCGTAGTCGCCGCCATTTAAAGTATCGTTGCCGTCACCGCCTTCCAATCGATCGTTGCCGACATCGCCGTTCAGCACATCGGCACCTTGACCGCCCAACAGCAGGTCGTTACCGTTGCCGCCGCTGAGCGTGTCGTCGCCGGTACCGCCGTCCACGCTGTCGTTGCCGTCCTGGCCGTTCAACACGTCGTTGCCGTCGTCTCCGCTCAGATAATCGTTACCACCTCCCGCGTTGATAATGTCGTCGCCTAGCCCACCGTAAAGAAAGTTTGTTTCAGCTCCTCCATTTATCATGTCGTTGCCGTCGGTACCCCCCATATTGACACCTTTGGTGTTCAACAGCGCCGTCGCGCTCATCACCGAGCCGTCGGCAAATTGAAAGCTCTCGACCTGGTACGGTAATACACCAGTGCCGTAGTTAACCCAGACATACCAGTTTTTGAAAGTCAGCCGGTCGCCGGCACCCAAGTCCATCACCAAGTCGTTGCCGACTTGAGTAAAACTCATATCCGCCGCAGTGATGCCGGCACCGAACACCAGTTTGTCGTTATTGCCTCCATAGAGGTAACTGTCCGCAGGATCGCCGCTTTCGATAATGGTATCCGCACCGTCGCCGCGGTTGAAGTAGTAGGTGTCGGCATGGTTGCCGCCGTACAAGGTGTCGTTGCCCAAACCGCCGGTCAGGCTGTCGTAGCCGTTGCCGCCACTCAAGACGTCGTCGCCGACCCCGCCCAACAGGGTGTCTTCGTAGTCGCCGCCATTTAAAGTATCGTTGCCGTCACCGCCTTCCAATCGATCGTTGCCGACATCGCCGTTCAGCACATCGGCACCTTGACCGCCCAACAGCAGGTCGTTACCGTTGCCGCCGCTGAGCGTGTCGTCGCCGGTACCGCCGTCCACGCTGTCGTTGCCGTCCTGGCCGTTCAACACGTCGTTGCCGTCGCCGCCATTGACGATGTCATCACCGCCCCCGGCATTAACGGTGTCGTTGCCCAGCCCGGCATTGATCCGGTCGATCTCGGCACCGCTCAAAATGTTGTCGTTGCCGTCGGTGCCGGCCATGTCGACGCCTTTGGTGTTCAACAGCGCCGTCGCGCTCATCACCGAGCCGTCGGCAAATTGAAAGCTCTCGACCTGGTACGGTAATACACCAGTGCCGTAGTTAACCCAGACATACCAGTTTTTGAAAGTCAGCCGGTCGCCGGCACCCAAGTCCATCACCAAGTCGTTGCCGACTTGAGTAAAACTCATATCCGCCGCAGTGATGCCGGCACCGAACACCAGTTTGTCGTTATTGCCTCCATAGAGGTAACTGTCCGCAGGATCGCCGCTTTCGATAATGGTATCCGCACCGTCGCCGCGGTTGAAGTAGTAGGTGTCGGCGTTGTTACCGCCGTACAAGGTGTCGTTGCCCAAACCGCCGGTCAGGCTGTCGTAGCCGTTGCCGCCACTCAAGACGTCGTCGCCGACCCCGCCCAACAGGGTGTCTTCGTAGTCGCCGCCATTTAAAGTATCGTTGCCGTCACCGCCTTCCAATCGATCGTTGCCGACATCGCCGTTCAGCACATCGGCACCTTGACCGCCCAACAGCAGGTCGTTACCGTTGCCGCCGCTGAGCGTGTCGTCGCCGGTACCGCCGTCCACGCTGTCGTTGCCGTCCTGGCCGTTCAACACGTCGTTGCCGTCGCCGCCATTGACGATGTCATCACCGCCCCCGGCATTAACGGTGTCGTTGCCCAGCCCGGCATTGATCCGGTCGATCTCGGCACCGCTCAAAATGTTGTCGTTGCCGTCGGTGCCGGCCATGTCGACGCCTTTGGTGTTCAACAGCGCCGTCGCGCTCATCACCGAGCCGTCGGCAAATTGAAAGCTCTCGACCTGGTACGGTAATACACCAGTGCCGTAGTTAACCCAGACATACCAGTTTTTGAAAGTCAGCCGGTCGCCGGCACCCAAGTCCATCACCAAGTCGTTGCCGACTTGAGTAAAACTCATATCCGCCGCAGTGATGCCGGCACCGAACACCAGTTTGTCGTTATTGCCTCCATAGAGGTAACTGTCCGCAGGATCGCCGCTTTCGATAATGGTATCCGCACCGTCGCCGCGGTTGAAGTAGTAGGTGTCGGCATGGTTGCCGCCGTACAAGGTGTCGTTGCCCAAACCGCCGGTCAGGCTGTCGTAGCCGTTGCCGCCACTCAAGACGTCGTCGCCGGCCCCGCCCAACAGCACGTCTTCGCTGTCGCCGCCGCTAAGATTGTCATCCCCATTCGCCCCATAAATCGTATCGTTACCGGCCCCGCCTGAAATGTTGTTGTTCCCGGCATCGCCTACGACAGTATCGTTTCCGACTGTGCCGTCAAATTTGACCCCGGCCAAAACTAACTCGCTACGCATTTCCGGGGTCATCGGGTAGGTGTTCACGTATTCGACCAGTTTTTCCCAACCTCGCCAGCCGGTGTCTTTGAGTTTATCCTGGGTCAGAATCGTAAATTCGGCCAGGTCGGCAGCACCATTGGCCGGGTCGGCGACGGTGCGACGATCCAATTCCGCGCTCAGTGCTGTAAAGTCCAGGCTAACGCCGTCACTGTCAACTTTCAGCGTAATCAAATCCAGCAAGGGTTGGACTCGGGTTTGTAACACCAAACTTTGATAAACCGAGGTCTTCAACGAGTCGTAACTGCTTTGCAGCAAATCCTGGGTGACGCTCCATAGGTTGATAGTCGCTGCCGTCGTGCCGGCGGGTACGGTATTGAACGTCCGGCCGTTGAAGTGTTCCAGGATGGTCAGTTTGTCGGCCCAGGCGTTGTAGGCGGCGCTGCCGGCGGCGACGTTTTGGATATTGACTGTCAGGCTGTGGCCGCTGTAGGCACCGCCAAAAGTGGAGGCCATGGTGCTAGTGTCGCTCCAGGCTTTCAAGATGGTGTCCAGCAAGGCTTGCTGTTCGGTACGGTCGGCGGCGGCGAAATCGGCCAGCAATTGCGCCAGTGCAGGCGACAGGGTGGCGGCTTCGCGCAGGTTTCTGACTTGGCCGGCGCCATGCATGTCGGGTAGCGCTTCGAAGCCGGTGGTATCCAGGTGATCGGTAAACTGGCTGTGGAAGGTATCCTGGATCAGGTTGATGTCGCCCAGGTTGCCGGTGACTTCGCCCAGAGCTCCGCTGCTGCCGTCGGTTTTGACGTAGCTGCCGATGTCGGCCAACTGGTTACCGTTGGCGAGGATTTGGCTGTGCTCGGTGCTGCCGACGTTGATCGCGGCGATGTTTTGGCTGCCCAGCGTGAACAGTTCGTTGGCTTGGCTGATGCCGTCCTGATTCAGGTCGCGCCACAGGCGCAGGTTGGCGAATTCGGCGTCATTGGCATCGACTTTGCCGTCCAGGTTGGCATCCAGATCGCGCAGCGCGTCGAAGCCGTCGGCGGCCAGTTGACCGTTGCTTTTGAGCATCGCGTCGCCGAACAGCTCGCGACCGCTGTCTATCGTGCCGTTGGCGTTTTTGTCCAGCACCAGGAAGGCGTCGTCGGACTTAACCCAGCCGGTCGCGGTTTTGACGCCGTCGGCGTCGTGGTCGAAGTAGATCGGATTGGCGGTGTTGACACCGGCGGTTTCCAGGCCGTCGCCGTCCAGGTCGAAGACTAAGGGATCGCGGCGGACGGGTGGGGTGGCGACGGTCGCGGAGGTGAATTGGGTGGCGGTAAGAGGATTAATGTCATAGGGATTATTCCATGTGCCACTCGCCCCACCTCCACCAAAAGCCCCGCCACCACCACTAAATGCTGCTCGCATATCTTGTTTCATTGCCTCAATTATTGATTCAATTGAGTTACCCACATTATTAGTAATTGCGTTGGCTAAATCGGAAAGATTTTTGGTCATTCCAAGCATTAACGCTTGAGTATCTGCATCAAGTTTGTTTATATAGGAGTTTATTGCGAAGTCCAGAGCAACAACCCCATCAAGGACAGCATGAGGAAGCGCTAATACAGTAGCCCCATCTAATGTTGTCGTGCGTGCCATTGCTGTCAATGATAGCAATGAAGCTCCTGCGGCAAGAACTGCACAACCAATTGCAAGCTCAGGAGCTGCTGCAACCAGTGCGACAGTACCAATAAGAGCTGTCACATCACTTACAACATTAAGTGTAGTATCAACACCAACCTGACCATCATTAGTAGTGGACATCTGAATTTCCAGCTTGGTAAGTCCAGCGGTTAAACTGGTAATCGTTGCCGCCGCTCCGACTACAGGTGCGACTTCTTTCCCAAGAGATTCTATTGTCATAACCCCGATTTTGGTAAATCCCGTAAAGACACCGATCAAATCTAAATAAGGTATTACAGTTGTTTGTGATGCATTTATATATGAATGATAATTTGCGGCGGTAGTTGCATAATCAATGGGAGAAAGATGTAAGTTGACAAGAGTTTGAATGCTCTTGATCGTTGTGTCATATGTACCCATTATTTTCCCATATAAATTAATTTTTCTAACTTCCAAAAAATGAATTGTGTTACTGATAAAACAATAAAAATAAATATCGAAATATATAACACTACCCTATTACCTTCATGCCATCTAACAACATCATCGTAATTGCACACCAACTGCCCACCAACTTCAATTTGGTAAAGATTACCGGTCTTATCCACCCACCCAATAGCATCTTGCCCTTGGAGATTTTCATGCATGTATCCACATAACAGCGGTTTCAAATACCCTTTTGTCAATAGCCTGCCATATGTAGGACTTGTATAATTACGAAAGGAAACATATTTACCTGTAACCTGCTTAAGTTCAGTTAACGCAGGAGCTTTATAATTACCTTTATAAGTGCCGCATAAATCATAACTAGCCAATATAAATACGAATGAAAGGGAAAGAAAAAATCCATTCACATATTTCACCATCCTGAAGCATTTTCGCTTGTTGATGATTGCAGCCGTATCTTTAATGGAATTATTCATACGAAAATTAACTGAAGGCCGTAAGGCACAATAACCAACGGGCATTGCGCCTTATTACTTTTGAATTATTCAAGCTCACATAAATATCCATAAAATTTAGAATGACTTTAAGAGTAATATCCACGCCCGATCTATCGAAATAAAACGGACCGAAAACATATTCTTTGTTTCTCATGCCGCCATTCTCCAAGTGTCATCATTCTCCGTCACCCCAGCTGGTACAGCATTGAAGGTGCGACCGTTGAAATGTTCCAGGATGGTCAGTTTGTCGGCCCAGGCGTTGTAGGCGGCGCTGCCGGCGGCGATGTTTTGGATGTTGACAGTCAGGCTGTGACCGCTGTAGGCGCCGCCAAAGGTGGTGGCCAGGGTGCTGGTGTCGCTCCAGACGTCGAGGATTTGATCCAATAAGGTTTGCTGGTCGGCGCGACCGACGCTGGCGAATTGACTGAGCAGCTCCGCCAAGGTGGTGCTGATGCTGGCCGCTTCGCGCAAGCTGCGGACTTGTCTCGCGCCCCTTCGACTCCGCTCAGGACAGGCCTGCATGTACGGCAGGGTGGCGACGGTGCTGGTGTCCAGGTGATCGGTAAACTGGCTGTGGAAGGTATCCTGGATCAGATTGATGTCGTCCAGGTTGCCGCCGACCTTTCTCGAAGTTAAGCCGATAACGATTGGATTCAGGTTTTGCCAGTGAGGCAGGCTGGCGAATCCGGATCGATGCCGAGCGTGGTGGTCACGTGGGCAGGCATAAGTTTCCCTGTCGTTTGTCGATTCCCTTCGTGCCATCTGTTAGTCTCTAAAATTGGTTGCCGGTGGGTGGGTGGTTTTAGCCGCGCATCTGACTGATGATAATCGGCGTTAGCCAATTATCGCAAATCGCTTCTTCGAACAGACCTGTCCTTAAGTCCAATCGGCAACGCGATAGAGCTATTTGCTTTGTCGCCGATCGCCCGCTTGCTAGGCGTCAAATTGACTGGGCTTCCATAACGCCCGCCCGTTTCAACACATACCACGGCTCCAGATAGAGCTTGCCTAGCGGCCAGGCCATCATCATCCAATACCCGCAAATGAATAAGTATCCCGCCATTTGTTTCCAGGCGGGAACGATGGCGGTGGGGTAAGTGATTTGAAACAACATGGAGGAGCAAACCAGGCTCACGACGATCAATTGCAGCCATCCTGCCATGAATATCAGTCGACTGGGTGCTAGCTTGGCTTCCTGGGCGGTGATTTTTAACAAGCCTGAGTAGCGGAGCCAGCGGATTTGCTGATCGGTGAAGTCGTGCTGTCGGCGAATGGCGACGACCTGCTCACGGATGATAGTCGGCGGCGCAAACCCGAAACGGCACTTGAATAGCTTAGGGTTATCCAGTGATCTCCGGTCAAGTTCCGCCGTTGGTGTCCACGCTAACAGCAATTTGAGGGAGCTTGGCACTAAATACTCGTAGTAGTCGCGACCGGCATTGCGTTGAATACCGCCGAAATTGAGTTGGGTACTGTTGTGGTTTTGACCTGCTTGTTTGTTCATTGCTTCGTCGTCTCCTGGGGTATTAGGAATTTATTCTTTGTACCGGTCTTGGTCTGTAGCGTTCAGAGTGCGCCGACGGAACCCCGGCTTGTTTGGCGATGTACCAGGACGCGATATAGAGCTTGTTGAGCATCCAGGCCATGATCAGCCAGAATCCGCCGAGCAGCACCAGGGCTTGCAGCTGTTTCGGCGTGGGCGGAAGCGAATATCCCACGAGGTATAACATTGCCAGACAGTAGAGGCTGAGTATCCAGACCTGCGCCCAGCCGACGGCCAACGCCAACCGACTGGGTGCCAATTTGGCTTCTTCGGGAGTGATTTTTAACGTGCCCGATACACGGAATCCGCGCATTTGTTTGTCGGTAAAGTCGTAGCGATTCTGGATCGCCAGAATCTGCCGCCGAATCGTTCGAGAGGTTTCGAAACCAAACCGGTATTCGAACATTCTCGAGTTATCCAACGCGATCCGATCAAGCTGGGCTTTTGGGGCGCACAGAAGCAGGGTTTTGATCGAACCCAGGGTAATGTTTTCGTAGTAATCGCGACGGGCATTGCGCTGAATGCCGTCGATGTTGAGGTGGATGCTGGCGTGGTTGGCGTTTGGGTCTTGTTTCTGGTTCATCGCTTGGTCATCTCCGGTGGCTTCGAGCGCTTATTTTTCGTGATAGTCGCGGCCGGCGTTACGTTGCGAACCGCCAAAATTGATCTGGACTGTAGAATTGGCCGTATCGGCAAAGGCGGCTCGTTTGTCGTGCGGTTTTTGCGCTTCGAAGTGGGCTTGGGCCGCAGCGAGCAGATTGCGCCGACGGAATGTAGGATCGTGGTACCAAAGATGGCTGTTGTAGAGTTCCGCCGCCAGATTGAGGTCGCTGTGGGGAGCGATGCGTTCCAGAAAATCATTTAAAGCAGGATCGGCCAGGGCTTCTTGCAAGTGGCCGGCTTGACAAAGCAGTAGCAGCGCTTTGGCGGTTGGGTCGCCATCCACAACGGCTGAACGGGCGACGGCGATATAGAGTTCGATGTTTCTCAGTAAATCCAGATCGATATCGTTACGGCCAAACATCGTGCCCTCGCCGGTGAGCAGCCAATCGATCGATGCGCCGAATACGGTGCGGATGGCGTAGAGAAAATCGGTGCCCGGTTTTTTTCGGCCTTTGAGCACGTCGCTTAGAAAGCCCGGCGATATGCTAATTTGCCGGGCAAACTCGGCTTGGCTCAATGCAGTTTGTGCGATCAATTGAGTCAGTCGCGCAGGAAAGCCTTCAAGGCCGAGGCGGGTTGGTTGGGGGGAAGCGGGCTCAGTCATTCTCTTTGGTATTGCGATCCGTCTCTGTTGTATTAGTATAATGCTGTTCTATATCAAGATAGATTACTCGCAGCCCGATACGATGTCACCTGTAGCCACGATGGACGCCATTGAAATCATTTACCGTCTGCAACGCCTGGGCAAAAGCCAAGCGCAAATTGCCCGCGAACTAGGCGTGTCAGGTGGTGTGGTGAATAACGTGATTCATGACCGGATTACGGCCTACGAGATTGCCCGCTATATCGCCGGTCTGTTGGGATGCCGGATCGAGGAGATTTGGCCTGAACGTTACAGTTTCAAACCGAGAGGTCCGTCATCGCATCGCACCAAAATCAAAGCCGAATCGGCAACAGGAGAAAAAACATGACTTAAAACTTGCTGACCGTAAACAAGGCCAGGAATAACAAAGCCCTTAGAGCGCCAACTCTAGGGGCTTTGCGGAACTGCATTTGAAGTGTGCCTTCGATGTCAATTCTGCGATTCCCTTGCCCGTCTGTCAAGTACGGGCGGCCAGCCTATATGTCTTTTATCGCCGCCACTTGCGCTGCGAGGCTGCAACGCGCCGGTATCTACCCCAAACTGGAGAAAAACGTTGGTTGATGCCAACGAGGTCGAATGATGGCCAACAGGAGAATTGCCATGAGAAAAATCCGCCAGGTGTTACGCCTGCATTATGAATCGAAACTCAGCCGCCGGCAGATTGCTGGAAGTCTTGGGTTGTCCCGAGACGCTGTCGCCGATTATTTGACCCGCGCCGCAGCGGCCCGCATCGGCTGGCCGATTGCCGAGGGCGTTGACGACGCTGAATTGGAGCAACGCTTATTTCCAGCCGCGACTGCCACCAAAACCGGACGCAAGCCGGAACCCGACTGGGCGGAGATTCATCAACAATTGAAACGCAAAGACGCCACCTTGATGGTATTGCATGTGGAATATCTGACCGAATACCCCGGCGGTCTGGGATACAGCATGTTTTGCCTGCGCCATCAGGAATTCATGGCGTCATTGAAACGTTCCATGCGGCAAATCCATATCGCCGGCGAGAAGGTATTCGTGGATTACGCGGGCCCGACATTGCCGCTGACAGACCGGGTTAGCGGTTTTATTCGCCACGTGCAAATTTTTGTCGGTGTGCTGGGCGCCTCCTGTTATACCTATGCCGAAGGGCATTTGTCGCAGAGTTTGCCGAATTGGATTGCCGCCCATGTGCGGATGTTCGCGTTTTTCGGTTCGGTACCGGCCGCGGTGGTGTGCGATAACCTCAAGTCGGCGGTCAATAAGGCCAGCCGGCGGGAACCGGTTGTCAATGCCACCTACCAAAATCTGGCCGATCATTATGGCACCGTGATTTCGCCGGCACGTCCCTACAAGCCCAAGGATAAAGCTAAAGCCGAAAACGGTGTACTGATCGTGGAACGCTGGATTCTGTTTCGGCTGCGCAAACGAGTGTTTCATAGTCTGGCCGAGATAAATCAGGCCATTGCCGAATTGTTGGTGGATTTGAATAACCGACCCTTTCAAAAACTGCCCGGTTGCCGGCGGGAAGCGTTCGAAAATCTCGATCGACCAGCTATGAATTCGTTACCGGCCTCGCCTTATCAATACGCGGAATTTCACAAAGCCCGAGTCGGCCTTGATTACCATGTCGAATTCGACGGTTGTTATTACAGCGTACCGTATCAATACAAAAAACAGGAAATCGAGTTGCGGATTACCGCGTCGACTCTGGAGGTGCTATCGCGGGGACGACGAGTGGCCAGCCATGCTAGACAGTTTGGCGTTGCCAAAGTCACCGTTCCGGAGCATATGGAAGCCGCGCACCGGCATTACGGATTGTGGCAACCCGACCAGGCACTGGCCTGGGCCGAGCAAATGGGCCACCACGTCCGCCAGTTTATGGCACAACTTCTGATAGACACAAAAACCCACGAACAGGGCTATCGCATGCACAACACCTTGAAGGGGCTGGCCAAAGACTATGGCGAGGACAGGCTTAACCCTGCTTGCCAGCGAGCGATTGAAATCGGCGCCACATCGGTCAATAACGTGCGATCCATTCTACGCAATCAATTGGATCGGGTGCTATCGACTGAAGAAGAACGCCAGGAAGCTAATTTCGAGCATGACAATGTTCGCGGCCCACGTCACTATCATTAGAGGACCAGGAAAATGTTAAGTCAGGAAACATTACGCAAATTGCAGGAAATGAAATTATCCGGCCTCGCCAAGGGTTTTGAGGATCAATTGGCTAATCCGTCTGCCCATCACTTATCCTTTGAAGAACGTTTCGGCCTGTTGGTCGACCAGGAAATGACCTTCAGGGAAAATCGTCGTCTGCAACGCTTATTAAAAGCGGCCAAATTTCGGGAAAGCGGCAGCCTCGAAGACATTGATTATCTGCCGGAACGCGGATTGGAGCGTAGTGCAATGGCCTCGCTCGCGCAATGCCAGTGGATCCGCCAGGGCGCTAACCTGCTGATGACTGGACCAACCGGAACCGGCAAAACCTGGTTGGGTTGCGCATTAGGGAATCGGGCTTGTCGGTTGGGCCTGACGGTAACGTTCCATCGCTTGCCATTGCTATTGGAAGACCTGGCTATCGCCCACGGTGACGGCAGTTTTCGCAAACGGCTGAATCAACTGGCCAAGGCGGATTTGCTGATTCTGGATGACTTTGGCATTGCTGCGATGAACGCCATCGGCCGCAGTGATTTATTGGAAGTCATCGAGCAGCGGACCGGCAACCGGTCGACACTAGTTACCAGCCAACTGCCGGTGGATCGGTGGCATGACTACCTGAGTGGTGGAAATTCGACTCTGGCGGATGCCTTACTGGATCGCTTAGTCAGTGGCGCTCACCGCATCGAACTCAAGGGTGGCTCGATGCGAAATCGGCGGGGGCAAAACACGGAGCTGAGAGAATAATCTTGCCGGATTCAGGCTTCAAATAGAACCCGCCCAATGGCGGGTTTTTTGTCGGAACAAGTGGCGGTTTTGCGATCGGAATGGCTGGCCGACAATCAATCGGAACTGGTGGCTGTTTTCAATCGGAATGGGTGGCGGGTTTGGGGTGGAATATGCACGCAGCTCACTTTTGATCGCGTGCAACGTTGCCCGCATGCGCTTCTTGATGGTTTGTCGCCCGATCACAAAGGCGCCGTTTTTCTTGGACTGCGTACAGAAGTGCGTGAAGCCCAGAAAGTCGAATGTCTCCGGCTTTCCCTCGCCCAGCCGCTTCCTGTCGCTTATCGCATGCCGTCCGAAGCGGATCAGCTGTGTTTTGTCCGGGTGTAACGTCAAACCAAACGCTTGCAAACGTTCTCGCATGTCCTGCAAGAAGCGTTTCGCCTCCAGCTCGTATTCAAAACCGAGCACGGTATCATCCGCATAACGGATAATCATCATGTCACCCTGGGCCTTTTGTCGCCGCCATTGATGACTCCATAGATCGAAAACATAGTGCAGGTAAATATTGGCCAAGATCGGCGAAACTACTGCCCCTTGCGGAGCACCCTGAACACTAGCTTCCCTATGGGAGCCTTTCATGACGCCGATGGTTAACCATTTGGCGATGAGTCGCAGCAAACGTTTATCCCCGATTCGGTGTTGAAGAAATCGCAGCAGCCAGTCATGGTTCATGGCATCAAAGAACTTCTGGATATCCGCGTCCAACACCCAGTTCACCTGCTTTCTATAAATCCCGGCACTCAAGGCATCCAACGCATCATGTTGGCCGCGCCCCGGTCGAAATCCATAGGAAAAACCCATAAAACTCTCTTCATAGATGGCTTCCAACACATAAACTACGGCCTGTTGGACAATTTTGTCTTCCAGACACAAGATACTCAATGGCCGTTCCGTACCGTCCGCTTTCGGGATCATCGTCCGTCGTGCAGGGCTGGCTCGATAGCTGCCTTGGTGTATCCGGGCATGTAATGCCGTTAGCCTCTCAATGAGATTGTCACCATAGGTGAGCCACGTCACGCCATCAAGCCCGGGTGCCGAGTTTCGCTTTAACGCAAAATAACTCTGCTTCAGTAGCTCAATCGTAATGTGATGTAGTAACGCGGTGAACTGTACATCCTGCTTTTGTCGCGCCGCTTGGCGCACACCTGCCAATCCATTCGACGCAGTTCCCCGGCTCTGAGTCCGGACTGCGGTTGCCTGACCGGTGTTCCTCTTGGGCAAAGCCCTTCCCTCCACAGCCTCCGCCAAGGGATAACCCTCTTTGTTCGGTTGCTTCATCGGTACTATGGCTTTGTCCGACTTCTCATCTGCGTGCATATTTATTGTTCAGTTTCTACCTTAATAAACCGGCTCGATTTGCCTATCGAACACAGATGAGACCTCCCAGGTTCCGTACAAAGGACTTCTCCACATGCTTGGGGTCTACGACTGCGCGAGGTCCGGAATCATGCTGGCCAAAACGCATGAGCCAATATTGCCTTCTCTTCAAGAGAACGAGATCGGCACCTCGAAGTTCGACCCATTTCGCAGCTCAATACCCAGCCTGTGGCCTCCCCTGTGAACGCTTCACGTTTACCCTCACGAGTAACCGTGCATCACTCGGGGCCGAGACGGTGGGCTAGCAGGTTGGTGAAAAACCATATTTCAGACACTAATTTTGCTCAATCGAACCAGCATTTAGTGGGAAAATAGCTTCATCGCCACTAAATATAGAGTCATTCAATGCCAAAAAAGAGTTTTTCACCAACCTGCTAGACCTTATCTCGTGGAGGACTTTCACCTCCTATCCTTTGCCAGCTTGTCCTGGCGCACTCAACTAGGGGTCGACAGGCGACCGCCCACCAATACGCATCAACTATCGCTTACGAGAAGTCAATATTTTGGTAATTCAATAATGTTTCTTTTATGCTGGATAGAATACAAATCATTTTCCTGATTCGAACCAGTTCTTCTTCTGTGTCCCGAACAAGCTGTGAAAACCATTCCGGCTCAGACATAATTATTTTTTCTAAAATTGTATAAGTGTTAATGTTTCGCGGCTTTTTGAAACGTTTTTTTTCAAATACCTTTTTCCCAACAAATTGGGCCTCAAACCACTCTATGCTGATTGAGTTGCTGCGATTGATTTTTATCCTGAGTCCAAGCGAAATTGACGGATATTCTAAGGCGACACTCTTTCGATTGTTGCTCCAATAATAAGTCACGTAATATTCTGCCTCTTTATGAAGAATTGCTCTCTGATTGATAATCCATTGATTAACTTGATTACATGATTGCCTGTCACTTTGACTCAATGGATCGCTTATATTTTCATAACCCTGCCCCCTCTCTTTTAAGGTCGAATGGGTTATATCATTATTACCGTAATAAGAAGTTGACTCATAGCTAACAAAATGAGCAATGATTTTTAGCAAATAATGCTGCAACTTCCTGATGCGCTCGATTTTGTTTTCAGTTTCAAACGCCAATATTTTCAATTCCATGGGGGCTTCGACTAAATAATCATCTATATAATAGATACGAAATCTATTTCTTTGTAGATTGAATTTTTTCGTTTGAACAAATTTGTATTCCTCCCATTTACCTATGCCCCAAGTAATAGCGAATCTATCGTTTGTCATTGGCCCTAGCTTAATACCCAATGGATAACGATCGACGCCAACAATTGTTCTAATCAATCCAGAATAGCTTTCCGTATATTGTTCAATGACTAAACTAGCCTGTTCACGCAGCTGATCAAGCTGCTTGAATATCCATGCGCATACTTCTGGAGGAGCTTGATAGCGATGGTCTCCATCTGTATGTGTCAAATTACAGTCTCCCGGCGTAGCCATGGCATTCACCTTCCTAACATGATTTGAAAAGCCACCATGCTAGCGGATCTAACGCTATAAACCCGCTGGCAAAGTGCATTTCAGATGCATTTAGCCAGCGGGTTCTCGCAACAGAAATTGGTAAGATCGACACGCGTCTATCATCAGTCGCCAAACCTTTCCATTACGTAATCAGGACTATTTTCATGTTTGTACTCGGTTTAGATATTGGTTATTCGAACGTTAAGCTCGCTTTCGGTGATCATCTTGCGCCACCAACCACAAAATTATTTCCCGCCGGGGCTGCACCTATTGAACACTTGCCCCAAGCAATCGATCGGGCGAGCGATACTTTACGTGTCACCCTCGACGGCGTCGCGTGGGGCGCTGGCATAAGTGTCAGCAAACTGAGCAATTGGAACCGCGCTCTACATCAGGACTATACAAACACCTCCTCTTACAGAGCGCTGCTTTATGCCGCATTACTAGCATCCGAACGTTCTGTTATCGACGTCTTGGTTACAGGTCTCCCGGTATCACAATGGCAAGAAAGGTCAGCTCGGCAAGCATTGACCAATCAGCTCAAAGGTGTTCACCAAATTACCCCGAAACGGCAAGTCGCTGTAGAACAGGTCCACGTCGTTCCGCAGCCAACCGGCGCCTTCGTCGAACAACTATTTACCACGCAAGACAGACGTTTAAGCAATGGCCGGGTATTAGTGATCGACCCAGGTTATTTTTCGGTGGATTGGGTGCTATTGAACGAAGGTGAAATTGTTTCTGCGTCGTCCGGAACCAGCTTGGAAGCTATGTCAGTGTTGCTAGACAAGACAAGTGAATTGATTTGCGACGACCATGGCGGCAAATTGACCCCTGAAAAAATTGAGGATGCTTTAAGATCCGGAAGCAGCAATGTGCTCTTGCTAGGCCAAGAGATCATTCTCCAGGATTATTTGGCCGCTGCTGCACAATCGATCTCGATGATCGCATTAGAAGCCATGAAACAATCTCTCCGCCGAGAGAAGGGTTCTGTTGACATCGTCTTACTGGCCGGTGGTGGCGCATCCCTTTATCAGAACGCAACTAAAGAATTTTTCCCCTTGAACCCCATCTTTACGCCATCGCAGCCAACACTTGCCAACGCGTTAGGCTTTTTCTATTTCGGGAGGGGGTGACGGTGAAAGTATTGGTGACAATCAATCCGAATGCCAACCCAGAGCTTTACGCCGATATCGAAAGAATAAACTCCCGAGATCGGGCGGAACGAGTACGGACGCTAGCAACCATGGCTGTTGTCATCTCACAACTCGGATTACAAAACTCGTCCGCCGTTGCTTATATATCAGCTAGTGATTTAGCGTCCGAGTCAACCTTAACAAAACTCAAATCGAGCTTAGCCACCGAAGATTGAAAACTTTTGCTATTGCATTTTTATATTTTTGTGATTTCTTAATAAGTAAGCCAAACATATGCGGAAATTGTTACTTATCTTGTACCTAGTTTCTTTGTCAGCTAATGCTTACTCGAATGCACTGATAAACTCGAATTGGGGAAGAATTGCCGCAGAAAAAGGGCTAGACCCCTTTGAATTGTATGCCGTATCATTAATGGAGTCATCGAAATACAGTTCAAATAACACCATAACACCATGGCCATTGGCCATCAACGCAGCGGGAACGGCTATTTTTCCGCGAAACCGTGGGGATGCTTTAAATGCCTTAGCACGTGAACTCGAAAAAGGAATTACATCGATTGATGTCGGATTGATGCAGATAAATATTAAATGGAACGGCTATCGTGTCAGCGATATAAAAAGTCTATTCGATCCAGAAGTAAACCTTCGGGTCGGCGCCGACATACTTGCCGAAGCCATTCGCTCAGAACCGCATGATAAAACTCTCGGATTAGGTCGTTATCATGCAGGTTATGGCAACGAGCCCGATCGACTGGCACGCGCATACACCTATGGAAGAAGAATATCGCTAATTGCCAATAGGCTTAGAAAATATTTCGGAGACTAACAATGACGGAGGCAATCGAAGCGTTCAATCTAAAGCTTTTATTGTTCATTCGAGAGTCCATGCTTGATGATCAATCCAGCAAATTGAAAATTTTACTTGGATTAGACAAGGAAACAGCACAGCTAATAAGCAGCATCAGTATTGACGAAGTAATTACTTTATCTAAATCAGGATTTTTGTTGTTCTCTCCTCGAATTAAATGTGATGAATTTAGAAAAATATTAGACTCAAAAGAACCGGACCCAAAAACACTTATAGAAATTCTAAATAGAAATGGATAGTTATTTATGAGCCACAACGACAAGGCGATTACGGTTTTCAATAGACATGAATTAGCTCTCACAATGATTAGAGCGGGTTTTCGGACGTCTATCGTGTTTATTCATACACAATTATCAAAACTGTTGCTGCGAAGACTTTACAAAGAATTGCATTTGAAATCACCAAGCTCTGGGTTGCTATCGTCATCTGCCTATGTCCTGTCCAATCGCAAGAATCAACTCTACGCAACCTTATTTATGAATATATACGCACAATTGCATGGAAAACAACAAAATTCTGTGGACGTACGGCTTGTGATCGAATCCTGGGATATTTTTAAAATGTTGGTACCAAAATATATGGAACTCGATATACATCCTCAAACGATCAATGAGGCGTGGACATTGACAAGGGACTTTCGGTGTGCGACAAATTATTTTGAAACCTGTCCTAAATGCGACAAACAATATTTGGCTTGTGATTACAGCCGCTTAGCAAAACGATGCCCTTACTGTAACGCTTCGCACTAATGCTAAAACTCAACAATCAAAAAATTCGCTATCTGCCGATCCGCCCCAACCATATCGATGATGGCCGCATTGCTTGCCCGCATTGCCGGCGCAGAATTGTGCCGTACGTGTATTTTGAGTACGGCGTTGCCATGCACTCAAGCTGCAGGTTATGTGGTGGGACCGTTCAGGTTTTTAGACGTCCTGCGAAGAAATTGACTTTAGTAGGACTAGTAGTGCGCATTGGTCTGGGTTGGTTGGGCTTTGCTATTCTTTACGTAATAACATTTAGTTAGCCTAACACATCACGAACATACTTTTCCGTTTCTCTAAAGGGCGGAATGCCCTTGTATTTGTCGACATTACCCTCGCCTGAATTATAAGCCGCCACCGCCAATGTTAAATTACCGTGGTAGCGATCAATCAAAAACCGCATATACTGCCCCGCCCCATCAATCGCTTGCTCCGGATCTTCTGGCTTTGTAACACCAAATCTATCGGCTGTGTCTGGCATCAATTGCATAACGCCTCTCGCTCCTTTTTCCGATTCGGCGTGTGAGTTGAACGTCGATTCCACTGCGCCCATACGGGCCAATATGCCCGATGGAAGACCGTATTGACTTTCCACTCGATCGAAAATTGGTTTCAAATGGCTAGGCAAAGTGTGATCGACTTTCGGTTGATGCGCAGTCTGTGAATCTACTGATCCGGCATCACTGTTTTTTTTTAAAGCGTCATTGTAGTTTCCGATTGATCGAATCAAGTCCGGTCTATTTTGGGTCGCCGCTCGATTAAGCAATTCAGCGATATCGCCACCAATAGCCGGGCCGTGTTCTGAATCCAATTTCTCTCGCGCGGCAGCCGTTCCTGCCCCGTCCCAAAGACCATATTCGGCTGGCCTTATTCCCACAACTGTTTCAGTAAGAGCTGCTTTATAGTATTCGAGCTGACTTGGTGTCAGTTGGTGAGCCACTTCGTTTCCTTTCATATCCCGCCACACGTCGATGGCTTGCGCACCCGCTTCACTAGATACGTTGTTGAAGGCTTTTTCAGCTGCCGTCAAATAATTGTCGCCATTGTTCACATTGTTCGACATGTTTTCGAAAAATGAATTGGCGCCTGAATAAGCCGAATTTCCAAGCATTTCTACATAATTTCTCGCACTGTAAAGAGTTCCTGCAACTGCGTCATAATTCATTTCGGCAACTGATTTACCCCCTCTTGCCAGATGATTAATCTCTTGAGCAAAGTACTTCGCCTTGGCTCCGGCCATTGCCGAAAATTCTTCATGCTTGCCCGCATTAAGTTCGTTAGTCTCTTTCGCATGAAACTCGCGTACGCTTGCGTCGCCGTTGTGCACGTCATTCCCGATTTCGGCCATCCGTCCATCGACCTGCTGCGGCAAATTGCCGGCGGCCCCACGCGGACTGACCACGCCGGCTCGATCGAATACCGAGTGCGCAGTGCCGTAAGCCGGCGCATCTGCTCGAAGACCGGCATTTCTGTTCGGGTCGGCATGCTGCCCGGTTTCAGCTGCGAACGAGTCGCGAAGTAATTCAAACCCTGCAGTTTTTGCCTGCTGGGATTCGCTTGGATTCATAGCTCTGAATCTCGCCGGCGAATGTCCGGTGAGTAATGACATGCCGGCCGCCGCGTACGCTTGATCTTTATCCGTAATTAAGCCTGACGCTCGCCAGTCACTGGCGAGTGTCTGTGCGTCGCCGCTTAACCCAAACCGCGTTAACTCATTATTCAGGCGGCTCATTAAACCGGGTTTTGTACTGATCGCCTGTCCGGATTCCAATGCGCCGAATTGTGCATTCGTGCCGAGGCGGCTTTGCATCGACGCCGTGGCGCTATAGGCTTCCGAAGCGGACAACACATCATTGGCAGACGATTGCAAACTTTGTAGTGTTTGGTTGTTAAGACCCAGCGACACAACTTCGCGGGTACCGGACTGCGCATCGGTTGCCACGCTGCGCGCTAAGTCAGTTTGAAATCCCGCATCTTCGGTCAAGCGCGTGGCCATATCGTTGGCGATTTCGTTTGAACGTTGGCTGTTTAAGCCGAATTGGCTTTGCAACCTATCGCTGATATTGGCTTGAAGCATGTCTTTTTTGGAGCCACCTTTAGAATTACCTTCGGCTCCATCGCCACCTTTTCGTTCCAGTCCACTGCCACCCAGCGCCATGGCGCCTGATAACACCGAGGCAAATTGATCCGAGGTCATATCGGTATCGCTATACCGTTGTGCGTACCCTGACCCTTCGCTGCGCATCAGCTTATCAGTTTCCGACGAACTGCTGTTGAGCCGGCGAGAAAATGAGTGCCCTGTCGATGCGTCTCGATTCGAGGCAAAACTGTTGCCGGCCGAATTCGCCAGTGAACTCATAAATTGAGCACCGGCCTGGCGCATATAGTTCGATGACGACGAAACGGCTTCGGAAGCCTCGCGGGACACATTGAAGGTCGGCAGCACATTTTCCGCGCCGGTTCGGTGCGTGCCTTTAAGGGGAGAGTGTTGATAGGCCGACTGATTGGCAAACACCGGGGCCGTCGCCAACACGGCAGGCGATCCTGCGCGCTCGTCGATATAATCTCCGCTCTGCATGCGGCCCATGAAATGAGTGGCGGTGACCGAGCCGCCGTAGACCAGCATTAAGGCGATCGCCGGCGTCGAAGACGCCAGCATGCCACCGATTGCTACCCAATCTTGTAACACCATATCCATTTGGTAAATCCCTTCGATGGAGGGAATATTGAAGCCTTGCGCATCCAAGGCGTCCATTTTGCCGAGAGCCGACATGGTGATGTACAAATTGATGACCGCCATGATCGGCATCCACAGTTGGATCCATAACAGCATTTTGAAATACTGGCCAACCATCGAAATCCCGGCAGACCCCAACATGACGGCGAAGACCATGAGCGGGGTAATGGCGTAACTGAGACCCTCTATCCAGGTCATCATCGGCCGGACGATCCGGGTAAACAGCGTCTGTTCTGCGGCCCATTGCATGTTGCGTTGCTGGATGGATTGATGGACCATGGCCGCTTTGTTCCACTTCAAGCCATCTTCGTAGCGCCCGACGATACCTTTTTCGAACATTGGCACGATCAGGCTCGCCAGCATGTAATCGTTCGCACTGATCGTGCTATTGGATAAGGCCGTTAACGCATCGCTGATCCGCGTGGACACGTCCTCCGACCTTTCGAGATTCAAGGTTTGTTGCAGTAAATCTTCTAAACCAGTAATGCCATACTTGGTAATGTAATCATCCAGCGCTGCATAGGCATCGGTACAGGTCAATACCGTCGGACCTGCGCCCAAATAGACTTCTGTGGTGTAGATTTTGGAATTGAAACGTATCGCCGTCATCACGCTCGCCGTACGCATGATCGCGTCTAACGTGGTCTGATTTAAATCGACCCCGGTTAACGTACATTCTTTTACGTAATTGACGAACGAAGCTTCCAGATCGACCTTGGCACTCGGTGAATTGGCTTTTCCCAGAGTTATCCGCGATAACAGGTTTTTTCGGACAGTAATTAAGGTATTGAGCGGATCCGCGAACCCGTGTTCGGTCATACTCGGTACCGAAAATCCTTGCTCAAACAAACGCGTCAAGCGGTAACCCATATTGGACAGGATGGAACCCGCTACCGCCGGCCCAAACGGCACATTGTTGACCACAACCACGTTACCCGAGTAGGCATCTTCAACCTTAACCGTCACACCTGGCGCAAAGAGGGCGGTGTAGATCAGCATCGACGCAAACACATCCTGATAGCGGATGCCACTAGCATTGAATTGGGTCAAACCACGCAGCATCACCATCGTCACCCCAAGCGATGCGCCGACGGCTGCTGCCCCTTTGTAATCCTCCGTTAACGAAATCATGGCGATCGCATTCAGTATCGCCGCGAGGAATTGGGAGTCTCCAATCGAAAATATTTCGTAAATCACTTGGTTTCCTCCTGAGTGGGATAATTGGCGGCGCTAGCGCCGGTTTGATCGAATGCCGCGTAGTTACGGGTTGGGGTGGCTTTCATGATGTTCGAGTAAAAGTCGACCACCGCTTTAATATTGCCGTATCGCATCGCCAATTCAGTGGAATCGTCTTCGATTTGTTGCCTAGCCACGCTTAAGGTATCGGCCAATTTCGCGGCGTACGCGCTATCTTCAAGTGAGGAAGCATAACGGGCGGCATCGTATAAGTTCTGGACCATCGCTTGTGCTAACTCCAGCGCGATTGCCGGCGCCGCATCTTCCGCAAACAATCTGGCCATACCGTAATCCTGTCTGGCCATGTTCCGGATCATCGCGGCGACGGCCCCCGGTACCAACTCCATAAATGCCATTTCATCGGGCGTTAATTCGCCGGTATTGGTGCCGAACTTGTAAACCAAACCCGGTTTGACGCTATTACCAATCAACAAGTCGGACACTCGTTTACGCAGCCCGACTAAGGTCACGTCTTTAATGACCGGATTCAAACAACCGTCGATTTCAGTCGTATCGCAATCGTAGATTTTGACTTTGTTATAACTGCCGCTACCCGAACCGTTTAATAGCTCTTTCATCCCGATAATGCCGTTTAAAACAACGACAGGATTGGTATCTCCCTGGCCGTCGCTCGCAGCGGACGGCTCATTAACAATCACGGTTCCACTAATGCTCATCATCGCTTCGAGCAAATCCACGCCGCCAAATTGGAACCAGCTTCTTGCATTTTTCTCATTCAAGGCTCGCCACACGAGGTTTCCCTGAATAATCTTCTTCATTTCGGTAGGCGCGTTGTTGGAGACCTGTTTAGTCGGGTCGCCTTGTGTCGAAGTGTTGGTCAGCGCCCCGAAGACATCGGTAACCCCCTTAGAAAATGAGATTTTCGATTTTTTCATATTCTCGGTGACCGATGCCGGTAACAAGCTGGTGGCATCGTTCACAATGCCTTGAGCCAACTGACACGAATTCGAGAACATTTGATTAAGGTCCTGGATCCGTTTTTGCAGGCCGGACATAAGAACTCCGCACTGATTACACATCGCATCGATAGCCAATTGAAAGGCATAACCCGTTGCGTTGGCGGCGACCGAGCGCATCAAGGTGATGAACTGGTCCTTATTGATGAAAGAAAAGCTACCGCCAAATAAATCGATACCGCCACAACCGGCGCTAAACGAAGGGGGTTGAAAGGAAACCAAGTTGGTTTCCACAATTTTATTACGGGAGACTACGGATCCACCCGTAATGACCCCTCGCCTCTGGCCTAGGTGTGCGGTTGGCGTCGTGACATTGGTCATCGTGCCGAACATCGCATCCAATTCCTGTTGCAAGTCGGCGAACCCACTGGCCGGCAGCACTAGCATCCACGCCAGAAGGATGATTCGAGTAATACGCAAGTGCCCCATAACAGCTCCCAGTAGGCTAATGAATAATAACGGTTAAGGCAGCACAGGTTGCGCGCGCAATGCCTCGACCAATCGGCCAGGATCGTTCATTACCGATTCGGTTAAGGCTCCCGCCTCCGGAATCAAAAAAGTTGAATCTGTCACCCCGCGCGCCGTGCTAAATAGCCGATCCGATATCCACCCGGCGCTTTTGGCCGACAGCAATACCCGAGAGGTCAAATCATCCAGCGACACGACACCTTGGGCAATCGGCAAGATTTCGTTTGGCGGCTTCATTAAGAACAAAGCCGGAGTGGACATCACGCCTAACGCCTTCGCCTGTCCGGTATCCGATCTGAATTGCTTATAGAATCCGGACGGCATCGGCTTGCCGTCCAAAGACACCGGATAAATTTTGAAACCGAAACGCTGCTCCAACACCGTTAACAAGGGCGCTTGCGCTTCGCAAAAATGGCAATCCGAACGGAAAAAAAACAAAAGGCCCGCTTGTTTGGATATCGTCGACATGGCCTGTTCATTCGCCTGTGTCGCCATTTGATTGGCAGCATTGGATGCAAACGTGGCCAGCGGCCGGCGGTTATTCTCGTCCAGCCGCGGATCGGTCATAACCACCCTTTGTGCTACAGTGGCAAACTTCTGAGCTTTATCCATCATTACCCGTTGCAAATAGTAGTAAGCCGCCACGTTCTTTTCAGTGGGGTAATCGATGGCGGCGTCCTTGTAGTGTTCGAGATTTTTTCTAAACCATTCAGCAGAGAGGTATTCGGGCGGCCGAGGGGGTTCAGAGGGAGGATTAGGATTTGATGAAATCTTTTCCTCTGTCTGAGGCGGACTGGGAGTTTGCTCTATACTAGTGTCAGGAGTTGTTTCACGCCAAAACCATCCCCGCTGTTTGTCCAGAAAAAAAGACGGCTCACCCTCATCGGATCGAGCCGTCAACGGGAGCAGCAGGGACAGCAATAGGAGCAGACATGGATTCATGGTTTCATTATCTCGTTTTTAAAAATTCAAACCCGCTGGCTAAATGCCTCTGAAATTCACCTACTCAGGCCCCCTGGCCGTTTCAATCCCTTTTCAACGAGTACCCTGATGATCGATGACATGGAAATTTCTATTTCGAAAGATGAATACAGGTTATTACTGGAGTTTTTGTTCTTGGCTGACAGGTGCGTGCTCAGTGCAGAACGGAAGAACCTCAAGTCCACCGAGCCTTATCGCGCGCTGATCGAAAAACTTTTGAGCTACGCCGAACGGTTCCAATGTGCCGATTTGGTCGTCGATATCCCCGGACTCCCTCACCGAATGGTGTCCGACTCCTTAGAATCAAAACTCATTTACAAAATCTTCAGCGAGTCGTTAAATGAGGATCAATTCTGGTTGAAACTCGCCCATGCTCTGGCAGTAAGAGACGTCGACGCCGAATTAGGCGCGATTCCTTCTCAGCCCCAAAGCTCACCCGGACAAACCGAATTGGATGAAATGCGCCTGTTCAAGCTGGCCGAAAAACTCCTCGAATGGCGTAACGAATTGCTCCGGAACGGCCTCAGCCGCTTAGAGTTACGCGCTCCGACGGCATTCGACGTGGTGAGCCCAAAAGGCCGATCCGACATCAATTAAGCGCGGCAATCACCGACTTATCCACAAAATCTGTGGACAAGCTTGTGACAAATCAGTCAATCATCGGCAAACGCCCCCACAATTCAACCAGTTAGAAAACTGTGTAATATTTGGGCAATCTCTCTGTCATCCCCTAGGTCATCGGCATAGCTGCAAGCATTGACACCAGACCCATCACGGTGGATATCGCCGAACTCGCGGTGGCCTGAATCTGGCTCAATTTACTGAACACATCGGCCGGCTGAGTGTAATCGACGATTTTCTGGAACTTCAGGATTTGTTCCGCCACGCTGCGGCGATCGCCCATACCATCGACCAAGCCAAGTCCTAACGCGTCTTCTCCGCTCCAGACCATTCCCGTAAAGAGATTCGGATCGTCTTTCAACCGATTCCCGCGGTGCGTTTTCACCACCTCGATGAATTGGTGGTGTACGTGAGACAACATGGTTTGCAGCTGTTCGACGGCTTCGGGTTCCGGGTCGGAGAACATATCGCCGACGCCCTTGAATTTTCCAGCCGTATACAATCGGCGCTCAACGCCCAGTTTTTGCATGATGCCGGTAAATCCGAACGAGTCCATTCGCACGCCGATCGATCCGACCATGCTGGCCCGATTGGCATAGATTTCATCACCGGCCACTGCTACGTAGTATCCGCCGGAGGCGCCAAGGTCGCTGATCACGGACACTACTTTCTTATCCGGAAATTTTGTTTTTAGGCGTAGCACTTCATCGAAGATCATGCCGGCTTGTACCGGCGTCCCGCCGGGACTATTAATTTCCAGCATCACAGCTTTCGCCTGATTCTGCTCGAAGGCGGTGCGCAAGCTGGCAATCACGCTATCGGCATTGGTTTGGCCGTCCGGGGCGATTTCGCCGCTAATACGCACCATCGCGACATGGGGTTGATTCCGGTTAGTCAGAGACGACCAATTGGAGTAGACGGACAGTCCTAAAAAACTCAATACCGCCAATAGCGATAGCGTTCTAAATGCGGTATTGATGCGCTGGGTTTGGCGCATGACATCCGCGTTGCTTTTGACGATTTCTAGCAAGGCGTTTACGGTAGTCGAGTTTTCGGTCATTGTTTTCACTCCAGAATTTCATAGTCAATGGAATTTCGGATATCCACCCAATAGCTCGGCTGCGATATCGCGAATAATCGCCCTTTCCAGGCTGCGAGGTGTTGTCCTTCACTGAGACACCAAGCGAATAACCAATGGCCGTCGGCCGTCATGCCGCGCAAGACTTGACGAGCTTTCGGGTTATCCCACGCGGTTTGTCCCGCATCCTGAAACTGATTCGCGGGATCGAAGATGGCCGGTACCGGTGGCGCCCGGCGGATTACCAGGCTGTGGGCCGTGGCCACGCTATCGTCTTTATCCGTGGCACTTTGCAAAATTACCGGGTAACCTAAGATTTCGTCGCGCGCGGGATCGCGGGGCGCCGGCTCCATATCGGCGAGACGCAATACTGCCCACAACGGTTCGCCGCCACCCGTCAGGCTATACACCCGCCAGCGTACGTTTTTGTCATCACCGCAGTTATCCTGGCACGTCGCCGTCAATCCGGCTTGCCGCACAGCGGTTTCGAAGCGGCGAATCATATCCAAGCGAGCAGTGACCGGGATGCTGAGTGAATTGGCATAGCTCTCGTCCATATACAAGCGGCCATACACTTTATACAAGTCGGCCGGCTTTGCAGAGGGTGTTAACAGGCTCAGTGCCAATCCCGCCATTCCGATGCCAGTGCTGACGTCCATTCCGGCCGGGGACAACGGTGCGCCAGTGGCCACCGCCCCGACGAAACTGGCGTCTTCGGCCATATTCCGTATCGGATCGGACCCACCGGCTGGTATCGCAGCCATTGCCTCTTTGCGGGTCTTAAACTGCTTGGCCTGGAATTGTTGATACATTAAATCCTGAACATCTTGCCTTTTACTCCGGCTACCGAGTACATCGCGAATTAAAAACGAAATTTGATGCGCTTCGTCGGTCGACAGCACTTTACGGTGTGACTCCGAAATCGCAATGGGCCGGGAGGCCGGAGCGCACGCCGTCAAGGAAAACACGATGGCGGCGGCTAGCGAGCGAACGATGGTTGATGTCATGGCAGTTTTCCTTAAGGTTTAGATGGAGCGAGACCTGGACCCATAGACCAGCCTTGCTCCTCCGCGTCTTGCCGGGTCTGGTTCATGTCGATGCCTTGCAACCGCAGAATATTACGGTCCGCCGTATTGCGACGGTCGCCCTTATAATTCAAATCGGAACTGGCGCCGGTCAACACGTCCAAATTGAGTTTTTCCGGGGTTTGCGCCGTCGGTAATCGCCCGGTACTGGTGAGAATACCAATCCATTCGTCCAGATGAACCTTGCTCCAGTCGACTTTTTGCAGTTCGCTGATTGCAATGCCTTCGCACTGGGGCGACTTAGGCGGTCCGAAGTCCTTGCCTAATTGCGGCCGGATTTGTTCCTGCAGTATTCTGGCCAACGGCGAGTTGAAACAACAATAGGCGTAGTTCTGTTGAACGCACATGCCCAGTATCTTGGAGCCGCAGTACTGTCCGACAAAACTACAGGCTTTCACGGCGTTTTTGGCCATCAATTCGTATTCTTTCTGCTCGCACTTGTAGATCATTTGCACGACCATGTTCAGAATTTGATAGATGGCATAGGCGATCATGATGACGTTGAGCATCGTCCCGATATAAGCCGCCCCTCCTCCTAACTGGAGGTTCGCACCAGTCCCTTGCAAATTACCGGCCGCATCCACAGCTGAGGACGCCCCTTGACTACCTGCAACACTGAATAGCGCATTCGCTGCTTGTGGACCAAAAATATCAGCAGTCCAGGAAACCATTTTTTCCATAGCCATATTCCGCAATGAACTGACCACATTAAAATACGCTGATTTAGAAAAGGTGGCCGTGCACTCGGAGCCAATGTTATCGACGACAGAATCGAGCTCAAGCAACACATTATCCCAGGCTGTTTTAATGGGGGTATAAACCGCCTCACCGGCATCGATCAAAGGGTCGCTTAAGGTTTGCCATGCCCCGCGAATCGGGTTGGTTTTATCCAAGCGCATGACAATGTTGTGGGTTTTACTGACCTTGTACATCAGATCGATGTACTCGCCGATGCCGATGGAGGTTGGCGATTTACAGCAATCGATTTCACTGGTCAGATTGACTACTTTGCATGACCCTCCCTTGCCCTCGAAGACCTTGCAGGTGGTCACATCTTTCGGATCGCTACAGGTTTTATCCATCGCCGCTTGTTGTGCCGAATTCAACGCGGCCAAGGCATTGGTAAAATCCTGGCTTTGTGTGCGGGTAATATCAACACAATCTTCGCCCATACAGCGCACCGTTTCGCCGCAGTCCGGTTTCACGGACGCCGTCGCCTTTATCACGCCGAATTCCTTTCCGCAATCATAGGTATCCTGATACAGCCAGCACTTTCCGCTAGCGCCAATCGTCCCGTCGACGCACTCGGATCGGACGAAGGCACAGCCGCGCGCTTCCAGGGTTGCGCAGGTCTCCGGCACCTGAGCTTCAATATCGCTGACGCACTGTTTAGTTCCGTCCGGCTTTGTCCAACACGGAATATCGTTGGAATTGCACGTCGCGGTCATGGTCGCTTTGGTGCAGGTTTCCGGAATATTTTTGAAAGGTGCGTCTTTGAAATTCGGTTCGCACACCCACATTTGCCCCACCGAAGTGGTGATGGCCATGCAATATTTGTCGCCGATCTTGATCCCGGCGTTGATATCACATGTGGTTTTCACGTTTTTGCAAATTCCGTCGTCCGCCGCCTTAATTAGGTTCTGGCAGGACTTGTCGTTCATGGTCCATTCGTCCCGAATAATAATTTTCAGCGGATCGTATTTCAGTCGGATTTGCGCAAAGGCTTCGCCGCATCCTGAGACCAACGCCTCCGCATTGAATTTCAGGATGGAATTCTTCCGGGCGTTGACAAAAGGTTCTGTCACATTGATGTTGGGATAGGCCTGCCAACTGGTCGACATTTCGCACTTGGGCGACGGTGCCCAGCCGTTGTAACCCGTCCAGACCAGCTGGTCATTGATATGAACCCGCATATAGTCATCCCATTGGGCATAGAGGATGGTCGCGGAAATGATTGCTTCCGGATGCTTCACAATGTATTGGCTGGACACAGTGGGATGGGCGCAGCCGCCGTCGCACCAGTAGTTGTCACCCACAATGCCCACCCAAAGATCCACGCATCCGTCCCCACAGGATGCAATTTTGGTTTCCCCTTGGGCCGGTAGAATGACCGGCTCTAGCAGTACATCGTGACTGGCGACGCAGGTATTGGTAATGGGAGGGTTACGCCGACAGGTTTTGTAATCCGGTTGCGTGCCTTTACCGGGGGTGAGTGTCGCCTTGACCTCCTTATTACAGTCGGTGAAATATTGCGAGAACAGATCGTGGTTCTGCATGACATAATCCGTCGTTCCCCAGATGGGATCATCGAATAGATTGGGATGCGCCCGATTCGCCGACTTGATTAGAGTCCGGTACGCTTCGCCGGTATGGCTAGTTTGGCTTTCCATGCTCGTTTGCATGTCGTTGCCGGCTTTGATGGTCGCTGCGTTTTTGCCGTATAACTGGGTGAAGGTCGTGGCGTTACCCGTTTCTGAATCCGGATACAATTCGCTGATCGGGACCGATACGTCCTTACCGGTATTGGGAAAAAGGACCAAGCTTTTTTGATCGGCGCTGAGTGTCGGCATTACAAACCCGCTGACGGCGCTTTCACCGGTCTGTTGTCCAATTTTGGCTGATTCGATCATAGTGTCAGCGACCACCGCATGGGTCGGCACCCAAATCAACAACACCATCAAGAAATGGCAAATGGCTCGGGTAGATGTGCGCTCGGAAAATTCGATAGCCATCTTAAAATCCTATGCAACAGTCAGTCCATCGCCACAATATGTAGACGTGGTATTCGCCGGAACCGGGATAAGAATGGCCTGCTCCCCATAGCAAATCACTTTCGCCAATCGCATGTTTGCTCTGGGTATCGGCCACTGGGTAAAACATGGTGGTAGCGTATTGGGATTTCGGAATAAACGGGGAAATCGTCCCGCCGCAGACGTGATCATCGCCAACGGTTCTATGGGCCAGGCCGCGCCGATGCAGTGCGGCCGTAGCTCGTGTCATCAACAAACTGCTTTGACGCGGCGCAATGCCTTCACCGGGATGGGCGTGACCGGACAACGGATAGATGCCACCCCAGGCCCCGGCGCACCAGAACATTTCGTCAATCGGCCGGCCGGCGGACGCCGCAATAGCATCGAACGAACACGCCGCCAATGCCACTGGATTGGCAAATAATACGACCTCAGGATTGGTGAAGAATGCCAATTCATCATTGTTCCAGGTCGGATCCAGTTCCGAGACATACAGCAAATCGAAATCTTTGTATCCGTCGGCAAAGCACCGATCTTCCCAGAATAGATCGAGCATGACGTATATCGGGAATGCGTAATAGTGATAATTGAGGAAGACTATTTCATCAGTGTCGTATACAACAGGCGACGAACCACCCCACAATCGCACATTCGACTGATTGATTTTTGTGCCGCCGAGCGTCGGCGCGCACCAAGGATTCGGCACCAACTCCACGACCCTGGCCGGACCCCAATAGCCCATGGTCATACCCACTTCCGGGATAAGCTCTTTGCCGTCGCAAACGCAGTAGACATTACTGGCGGCGGACGACGGAACCAAATCGTCGCCCACGGATGAATCGCCGCTACCTTTTGATTGCGGCGCGCGAAAATCCAGCACACCGCCGGCCAGCCGAATCGGAAACAAACATCCCCAGCAGATATCGGTAATCAATTTCCCTGACCAGAGTTCCGCGTCCGGACATAGGGCGTCCGCAGCACGTGACTGGCCAGAACACAAACACGCACACAGCAATACCAGTTGCAACCACGTCGCTGGTTTAGTCATGGCCTGCCACCGCGATTTCTCTAACTTTGATGTGCATGCCGTCTTGTTCGACAACGCTGGGAACCGCTTCGAGATTAAAACGTTGCCGCACGTCGGCGGTGAGTAAGAACACCGATTGTCCCAACCGTTGTTCGAGCGCATTGAACGCCTGCCATCCTTGGTCCCGTTCCAACCCGGTAATCAAATACGTCACCGGACGGCCTGTCACCGCCTTTCCCTCGCGCTCAGCTGCCGCGACTTGATCAGGTTGCGTGGCATCGAAGACCACCAGACGCTGGGTAAAAGGCAGTTGACTCAGCGGATTGATACGATGCCCTTGTCGGACGATGATCTGTCCTGCCGGGGTGACGACGTCTCTTGGCGCCGTCACGGTGATATCAATCAACCGCTCGCGATCTTGTCGTGCCGTCACGAGCGATAATAGTTCGGCTTTTTGCCAGAAATGGGCCTGTGCTTCGCGTTTCTTAGCTGCCCAATCGATGCCGGCCATTCGCGTCTTCATCACCTCGATCAAATCCAGCTCGGCGATAGCCTGCGTATCGCCGTGTACGCCCAGATCCACGACTCGATCATCCGGCGCCTGACGCGATTTTAACTGTGCCTCCAACCAGGCGATATCGGTAACCCCTTCCACCTTAGCCAGAACACGGTCGCCCTCCTCCACCGTCAAACTCGGCACCACCTGAATATGGGCATTCTGAAAACGGGTCGGATCCAGTTCGATAGACGGAACCCTCTGAGCATCCAGCGTTTGCGCCAAACCATGAATTTCGCGAATAAATTCCTGAACCCGCTGACCGTCGCGAATACCCCTGAAAACCACTAACACATCGTCTCGGCCGGCGGCCGCTTCGAATAGATTGAGCAGGCCGGTCCGACCCAAGGACGTCGAAGCGTACAGGACATAATGCCGGCGTTGATCACGCTTCGGCTTGGCGAAGGGTTGCGGTGAAGGCGCATGCTTTAAGGTTTCCAAGGCCAGCGCCTTGGCATTCGCGGCGTGCGGATTGGTGTCCAACCAGGCCGGACGCGGTCCTTGTTGAGCGTGCTGCATCAACGCCTTCGAACGCTCCAACCAATCGGTATCGGCGCCGGCCATTGGTACCGACCCACCGATCAGTACCGCCGCCACCGCTATGGGCTTAAAATGGCAACGCATAGACTTTGCCGATAATCTGATCGGGATGCACCACGCCCCAATAGCGGGAGTCGAAGCTATTCTCGGTTGTGCCTGTCACCCACAATTCGCCGTCTGTGACAATCTCGGTCCGAATAAACGCGGCGGCCGGTTGCTTTAATTTACCCGCCAACGCCAACCCTTCGGAGACCACGCTACCGTTCACTCGCGCGGTTTTAGTATCGACCGTTACGGTGTCGCCACCCACACCGGTCGCGATCTTGATCACGATGTGGGTAAACGAAAACCAGGGCGCCATGGCCATGCGTTGATCCGCGCCAAACGCCACCAGATCGTCTCGGCGAATGTCTTTGGCGTAGGTGTCGACCACGAACCAGCGGTGATTGCCGGGCAAACACCGATCTTTCTGATCGTCGATACCAATGCGAAACCGATTTTCGAGATAAGCACCGCCAATCACAATCGCGATCAGCGTCGGGAGGGCTTTTTTAAACCAAAATACTTTTTGATCGAGGGGGTTACTCACCGACATAGACATCCTCCGGCGCACCGACCACCATGTTCGCATCGACCACCACGAAACCGGAATCCACCAAATGCGAGATTTTGGCCTGCCATTCATTCATGGCCTGCTTGATGGCATCTTGACTGGCGTCTTTCGACAGATTTCGGGTCCACCCGGTCCGGTCTATCACGAACACCGGCGTCAATAAGTTCAGTTTTTCCAACTCGGTCGATAGCGAATGCCTTACCAGCCAATAGCTGGACGACACACTGACGGCAATGGTGGCCAAAACAACGGCAATCAATGATTTAAGCGACATGGCGTGTTTCCTGTTGTAGCAATAAATGGCGGATGGCGGCATCGGTCGAATAGCCTTGCCGTTTCAGATTTTTGATCGCGTTGACGTGTTCGGCCTTGGTCGAATACAGCAAGCGTTTGTAGGGATCGACCACCAGCCGGGCGATGCCTTGACCATATTCGGTGATAAAGAAAATTTCCGAGTAGACGCCGGGGATAGTGTGAACCGATTTGAGCAATTGGATTCCGCCATCGGAGAGCGGCAGACGATTCTCGTTTTTAATGGTGTCGATCGCTTCCGGTTTTTGGCCTAACAGATACATATTGGCCGAGTTCTCGACGATGGCTCGGCCGGTCGGCGAGCGATACAAATCGTTGACCGACTGGGTAATCGTCACCGCGGCACCGCCGTATTTTCGGAACCGTCGATAACCATGTTCAATGAAGGTCGCTGCGTCCCCCATACTCAATAAATCCCAGGATTCGTCGATGATCACGATCTTGCGCCGATCGCGCTCTCCGAGATACATTTCCTGTTGGATCTGATAGATCAATTGCAGCAACACGACTTGTTGTAAGTGTTTGCGCCCCTTCAATTCCTCCAACTCCAACACGGTAAAACTATTCTGAAACCGAACATTGTTGACGCCGTTGAAGAACCGGCCATATTCGCCGGTCGACGTGAAGGGAAAAAGCTGTTCGCCGACATCCTTCAGTCTTTGGTCGGATTCCGCCCGCAACCGCTGAGCGATATCGTCGACGGTCATCTTTTGCGCCATTTCATCCCACAGTCCTTTTAAGATCCGCTTTAATCCGGCGGTCTGAAAGTCGCTGAGTTTTTCGGTGGGCGCCGCCATCGCGGTAACCAATCCGGCCACCACATCGGCTTCGTCTTCCCAGTTTTGCACCAACTCGAAGGGATTCAGGCAAATCTGTTTGTCAGCCGTAAATTCCATGAATTCGCCGTCCAGCGTATCGGCCAGATTCTGATAGGAACGGCCGACGTCAATTACCCAGATCTGCGCCCCTTCGGTGAGATAATTGACGATAATTTCATTGGTCAAAAAAGATTTACCGGACCCCGATTGCGCGGCGATGCAACAATTGAAATTCGATCCGGAATCAAATAACGAGACATTGACCAGTTGTCCTGAGCGCGAAATAAAGTTGAGTACCGGCGAGCCAGTCCCCGACCAATCGGCAAACATCGGCAACAGCGGAATCGCGTGACGGGTTGCCATCGTGATATAGCGGTTACTCACTTGCACTTGGCTGAGTTCCGCGCCCAATGGCAGGCAATTCAGAAAATATGGCAAACTAAAATACCGGTCTTCGAGCAGCTGAAAACCCAGCTCCCGGTAATAGGTGCGCGCATTGGACACTGCTTGGGATTCTTCATAAGGATCGCAGAACAACACCATGCCGAAATAAGTGCGGATGGGGCGATCACCATCGTTCAGCGCGTCGAAGAGTAAGTCGAAATTGTGTTTTCGGATCGCTAGCTGCGGGACGATATTTAATAGCGGTCCCACCGCCTGATTGGCGGTGAATTGACGTTTGGTCTCCAATTTCATCCGTGTGGCTTCAGAATCCGGGTAATGCAGTGTGACGGAGATCAACACATTGTCCCGAATACCACGGGCTCCGCTCAGTAGATCCCCCAAATAGCTCAGGGCCGAGCCAAAATACACTTGATCCGGCAGCCGTTTGACCGATAAGGTTTTCACCCGTTTGCTGCCAAGAGTCACGCCGGTCTGATCGACCGCCAGTTCGTTATCGAAATCGAATAATTGTTCGCGGATCAATTTACGCGGATCGCACTCGGGCACCACTAGATCGTGCCAGCTGGCTTCGGGATGCCAATTCAACATCGTGTTCAACAGACGCACATACACGTCGGCCGTCAATGTCTTTGGCCTTAATCCACTCGTCACTAACGCTTGAAACGCAGCCAAGCGCAATTCCGACGCATGTCTCAATTCTTTCTGAGTGGGTTTTGCCCCCGACAACGGTATCTTCGCAGTCACCAGCACATGAAACCGCCTAACTCGTGTCGGCAAGGCTTTATCGATCGGATGCTGAGTGGCTCCACGCAGATAGTCCACATTGGACGCCACCAAGGCTTGATACAACGGATTTTGTTGCTCCATTCGGCGCGTCTTCAAAGTGGCCATCACTGTGTCGATATCGGGAGACGCCCATAGGCCAACCTGAAGCAAGGTGTCGATCGGCCATTCCTGGTTCAACAAAACGTTGATGCGATCGGCGATCGACGGATCGTTTCCGAAAAGCGGCTCGCACAAAAAACCGAATCCCAAGCTGGCGTCTTCTCCCAAGAACAGATTGTTATCGGGATCGAACGCCAACACGGAGAATAAATTGTCGATTCTGTGGTAACTCTGTTTAGGCATCGGGGTTTACGCTTCTGTTTAACTCTATCGAGTAAGGGTTAACGGTACGAACCTTCGCTTTCTTGTTTTTGACAAGCCTTCTGGCTCTTGCCGCATTACACGGCACCAGCTCGGTGCCATCGCTGCTAAAAACCTGGACCTTTAACCGGCCATTCTGGTTATTCCGAGGACTCACTTTCATGACCCATCCTGAAAGTCAGATGGCGGTTTCCCGCCGGACCTCGTTATCCAAGGTGTGATCACAATCACTTAAAGGATTGCAATTCCAAACCCAGATCACGGTCTATCGATTACGGAATCGATAGGATTACCACGTCGCGGTAACGACGGCGTTGATGATGCCAGGGGCGGTAAACAAACCCAGACCGGCGGCGACACCGACCGCAAAACCCATCAGGGAATTGCGCAATACGCCGGCAATCAGCCCGACGACGATAAACGCCGCCGCAATCAATTTGCCCAACGATCCTTGCATCCAGTTGGTCAACAAGGTGTACACGGCGTTGAATTCGGTACTACCGGTACCGGCAAACGATTCGGAGGAAAACAGAAACATTCCCGCCACGGCGACAAGGGCGACCAACAATTTGATCTTTACCAGATTTTTCATTTGTTTCATGGTTATACCTTTCAGAAAAGTGAGTAAATAGGCGTTAAACCCAAATCTCGGGCGCGGCAACGCCCGGTTGGCGACCTAACGCCTAACTCACCGCCTGGTGGTTTATTCGATTGCTAAAACGGCGATTTTGCTTTTAACAGCGACTCGAATCCTTCCGGCATTTTGCCACCACCTCCCCCCATTTTTTTACCGTCCACCAGTCCATCGAGATCGAATTTATCCTTTTTGGGCGGTTCACGTTGTTCCACTTGCAGGGCGCGCAATTGCGGATTTTGCGTTACGGATTTCTTGCCGATCATCCAACGTCTCGGCTCTATCTCGGTAAACACATAACCGGATACGTTCAAGTCGCCGTCTTTGTCCTCCCAGGGCGCGATCCAGATTCTCATGACTTCGGATGGCGTGCGTATCGGGGTGGGATCCTCGATATGCGGCATTGGCGATTGTTCCCGGCCACTGCCGGTCAGGGTCACTGGTTGCGGCTTGGTCGCTTCGCTGGGTGCAGTTCCCTCACCGGCAGGCAACGCATTATCGGTCACTTGATAGGCGCGTTCGGCGGAAATACAAATCGGATCATCCGGCATCCCTTTACAACCATACGAATCCGGAATCAGCGTACAAGCACCGAGTAGCGGTACCAACACGATCAACAAAACTGATCTGAACATGCGTTTCACCTTATTGTTTTGCAGTTGAGACGCTTTGAGTGCTATTCAGCCAACCGGCTAAATCGTCCGGGGCGCCTTTGTGGGTACGACCGTCCTGGGCAATAACAAACGGCACCGCGGTCAATCCCAAGATGGCGGAAGTAATCACCGCTTTCTGCATGGGCTCCTTGTCGCAGTTGCCTGGAAGCTGTTCCGGCAACCCAGCGTAGTCCTGATTGAGTAGTGCGGTCGTCGCCTTTTCCTTGTCCTTGGTTTGGAGCAGGCATTCGATTTTGTTGACCAGAATCGTCGACTCCTGTCCCAATACCGCGATCGGGATAATCTTGAAGGTGTAACGATCGGCGAGTGCCGGTAGCTGCTGCTGCAACTTTTTGCAGTAGCGGCATTGCGGATCGACGAATACCACAACAGAGGTTTTGCCCTTGCCCACCAGCACCGGGCCGAGTTCGTCGATGTTGAGTTTCATGTCGGCTAGCGGAATCCGATTCATCACGGAATCGACTTGTTCGATCCGGGTAATCGGTGTTTTCGACCAGGTATCCATTAATTGGCCCTTGAAGGCAAATCGGCCGTTGCGGGATATGAAGTAGGTCTCGCCGCCCGCCTCTACCATATTGAAGCCATCGATCGGCAAGGCCTTCATCGCGTTAATGGCCCCTTTCGCAAACAATGCGGCCTCGGTCGGTGTCGAGACTTCAGGACTTGCCACGGGTGGCTGACCGGCGACAGCCAGACTGGACACCACTAAGAGGAAAATTGCAGGGAGTAATTTCATGGGGTCTCCATTCATTGATTAACTTTTTTCAAGCAACCGCAACTTGGTGCCGCGTTGCACGACTAAATTGATCTTGCGGGTCACATCGATCTCGATCACCGGGAACAGGTTCTCCGCATAATCGATGTAATAATTTGCCAAGCGCTCCATGGCGTACCCGGTTCCCCGTAAGGCCCCTCCCTCTATCGAATCCTGGCTAAAGGAGCGTTGAAACGGGGTTGTGGCCACGCCAGCGGGTCCGGCCAACGCCAGCACCTGGGTTTGCGTTCGACCAAACATATCCGAGAATCCGCGCAGAAAGCCGGCCAACAGTGCATTGCGCAGTAAAGCGCCTTGTTTGCTGACGAAGCGTCCGCGAATACCAACCTTGCCGTCTTCGCCCACCGCATACGCATCCAAGGGCACTTCGATAACACCGCCATCCTGGCGTACACAGGAAATGGATTCCGCCCGAATGTAGGCGCGTTCCGAACTCAAGTCGCCGAATCCGGAGCTGACCACAAAACATTCTTTGACGTCAGCCGTATACCGATTCGGCAGGATGGCGTCGGCTTTTAAGCGCACTAACACCGGAAATGGGTTTTTCTGTGCACTACTCCCGGTTGGAGCGTCCATACCGTTCAACAGGTTGCCCGATAAAATACTGCCTGCCGGGATGAGGACGCTTTCTTGTTCGGCTTTTTTGGTCTCCGCGACTTCGACCTTTTTCTTGGTTTCAGGATCGGTGCTGGCAGCTTGCTTGATCACTCGGATTTGCAGAGCATTTCGCTCCGAGTCCCGCGCCGGGTTCGATGCAATCGGATCAACAGGCATCGCCGCCGGGTCTTGATAGGCCCGCGGATTAAACAAATTGTCGGCGTTGGTGACTCGCTCCTTGGCTTGGTGAGACTTTGCGCCGGCATCGGGAGGCAACACTGTCTGAGCCCCCGAAGGTTCCGCTTTGTTTTCGGTTTTCAAGCGATCGATTTCCGCTTTCAGCGCTTCGATTTGTGTTTGAGCGGTTTGACCAGTTTGATCGGCCAATTGTTTGATCCGTTGCTGATCTGACGCTTGATATTGATTATTTTGGGCGACTACGCCGTCTAGCAGCGAGCGTATTGCATGTTGATCCTCCTGGAGTTTGCGAATTTGTGCCCCAAGACCGTCGATTCCTAAAGACCTGGGATCTGCATCGGTGAAAATATGCCGAGCAACGTCCTTTTTCGAGGCATTTTGTACCGGCGGCGGGGCGTCGCCCAACATCAAACTGATTGCCACCATCAGCGTTGCAACAATCGTAGTGACGACAATTACTCGTTGATAAGAAGGATTGAGCGCGTCCCATTTTTCAAGTAGCGTGTTCTTCATAATCCGCCCTTATCGCAAGACCGACGGTCTGATCTGTTCTTCGGCTAGGCCTCGTTGCTTCACTATCACAAACAACTCGGTCGATTGTCCGGGTTCCAGCCACACATCCGGCCAGGCCGCCACCGCCACAATGTCGCTAAGCCCGGTTCCCTGACCAATACAAGAACGCTCGTCGAGTTCGATGCGCTGAGGGGTGGTATTGACCGTTTTTGCAATTAAGATCGTCGTATTGCGTCCATCAAAGGCTTGGCCGACGGTAGTTTGAATGCCCTGCTGGTCGCAATAAACGGTTTCGTTCGCCGATACCGGGCGGCCACTGAATCCATTGGGACTTTGCATTAACGCCAGTTCTCTCAGGGTGGCTTTCAGTTGCGCGACATGCTCTTGTTGAACCGTATCGTCGACGTTACCGCTTTTTTTGGCTGCCGGTTGCGTCTGAGTCAGGCGAGAATATTCGACGCCGGCGAGTTCAAGCCGAATCTCACGGGGCGGAATCAGTTTCGGCGCCAGCGTCAGCGATATGGCAAGCGATTCGTTCTCGCCCGGCGTTATGTATAGAGTGACCGGATCTTCGCTATTGCTGGCGACATAGACCACATTGCCCTCCACTTGCGTTTCGGCGCGACTGACCGTTCTGACGCGAGGACTGGGAAACGGCGTCACAATTCGATTCAGATGGTTTTGCGCCACCGTGATAATCTCATTGATCCCGGCCGAGACTTTGATGGTTTGCGGGGCGATGCCGCCGGCGGGCGCCGTTTCCGCGGATTGAACGGTTTTCAATACATCGGCTGGAACCGCTAACAAGTCTAACGACTGAGGTTCGGCGACGGCACAGCAAGCTACCCCAAACAGGCCAATCATTAACGCGCATTTACGGATTTGCATGTGTGGACGCCTCCATTTGCTTTTGCATTTCTAAAAACTCTTTGGTTTTCGGTTCCCCTTGATAGACGTTGAGGTCGCTCACCACCGGGTTGTAGTTAACAATCGCGATTTGAAACTCGTAGGTGCGAAAGGATGATTCGGGTTTATCGTTTGGACCTTTGGTTATGAGCTGGCCAGTCACGAACACTTTGTTGGTTTCTTGTTCGAAATACACTTGATTCGGCGTAAAAGAAGTCGATATTTTGTCAATCTTCAAAGCACTGATCTGATCGTTCATTGCATTGATTATTTCGCGATGGATCTCCGATGACAGTAATGGGGATATTGCGTTGCCTACGAAATCCAGTGTGTTGGGGGTTACGTTGCCAAGTAATTGCGCTAGAAATAGACCCCACGCTTCCTTGGTTTGGGCAGACGCCTCCTGCCGGGAAATCTCGACCTTCTCAGTAAGATTGGGTGGGATCATGATCACTGTCCGTTCCGTTCGTAACGCGGCGAACGCCGTGATGACGTTGGTTGCGAGCAAACCGATCAACAAAATCCTGTGTAGGCGGTTTTCCGCTTGGACAAAACCCCACGACTGTAAAAATACACTCAGCTTCATTGGTAGTACTTCCTGATATAGGGGTTAGGGACCGATATCGCGTTGGTTGGGAGTAAACCGACCCAATAAGCTGCGTGTACCAAAAAGCCGTTCGGCCGGTTATCGGTGAATCGGCGGATGAACTTGATCACGAAGTACGATGCGATCAAGCAATACAACAGATGATCGATGAAGATGCCAAGCAACATCATGGCCACCACAATGACCAAGTCGTGGGCGGTCCAAATCAACAGAATAGGTGGATCATCGATAAAGCGGGGGATCTTGGTAGGTTCCATGCTAGCCTCCTGTGTTGGTGGCTATTGTGCACAAAACGCAAATTAAAACCCGCTGGCTAAATGCTTTTAAAATGCACTTTGCCAGCGGGTTTGAGGATCAGGCTTGTGATAAACAGGTTTTTTGTTTGAAGAGGTCGCCCATGATTTTAAGCACTCCCTCCACCTGTAAGGTCATACCATCTTTATTTTGCCAAAGTCAACGGCACCAGAGACAATAATGCTAGAGTAGCGGAAATTTGGACGGGGAAAATTGGCAATGGCGGAATGGGGTCGAAAAGATGCCGAGATGGCAATTGCTTTGAAACGCGCCGAGTTAAATCGCGCGTTGAGCTATAAAGTCAATTATGACGCCGAGGGACATAACATCTGCCTAGCGCTAATACGTTTCAAAGACAATACCATAGATGTGCTTACAGCATATTCTAATGACAGCGCAATGCCAGAATCGATCAGGCTCGGATTGAACTTGATACCGAATTTGTATGCTTTCATGCCGAAAACAGAGTTTTTTGGCTGCGATGGAATGGCGCAGTTCCATACCGAACCGAAGCTGCTCAATTATCTCTTTGCAACTCCCGGCATCCGCCAGAATGCATTTAGCGGTAATCTCCCTATAAACACTTTCTATAAATCGGTTCTCGAAAGTCAGCGCGAACGAGCTATTTGGCATTCGCAACACGTAAAGCGCCCTGACGACCTCGCTTCTGTCACCTTAGTAACGGAGATCAATTGTTGTTCGACTTGCACGGAATACTCAATCAACCGATTTCGGAATCGATTTCCCAACATTCCACTTCTTGTTATTGAACTTGGTAAGGAAGTGGGTAAAAAGCTACCGGTCCAATTCGAGAAAATATCGATCTCAATCACGCCAAAATGATTCGGAGTGTTAATTCCGATATCTTTGGAAAAAATGGCTTTTTGCATTCTAGGCTAGGAATTTCGCTAAAGGGAACCTCCGGGTAATGGAATTCAATGACGGCTTTCGACCGATCAATCTGAATAGCTGGCAGTCACAAGGCGACCCAAACCGGTCAGTCGGATTTTTTTACGAATGGATTTACTCAAACCCAAGCAGTTAAAAGCGGACGTTCCGAGCGATCATTTTCGAAGAAATATTCGCTGTAACTGAACACACAACCAAGCGGCAACAATCGCTAACAGCCAACGCCCACCCACTTCGCAAAACACCATCCAATCAAGAAACAAGGGTACAGGCCGAGGATTTTGACCTGCAACGGCAATATCTTGAAAGGAGATTTCCAATTTGCCTAACAATTGCGCCGGCAACGTCGCCATGACGACCAGAACCGCCGTCAACAAACCCAAACCGATCAATAGCAATCGCTGCTGCCAGCACTGCACCGGCCAAGCCAACAGAATAACCCCTTCAATAACCAATGGGACAAAGCTATGAATCAAATGAGCCGATGACTTCAATTCGGTCTGCGGTGGAATGAAATGATTGGAGTTCAAATAAATAGGCTGCAGCACCCAGGCAGATAATTCAATCGAATAATCCAGTTGGGATTGCAGCGATTTCACCAATTTTAAGCTGGGTGACAAATCAGGCGCCATCGAGATCATGACAGCCTTAATCAAAGGAAACAGTCCTTTTGCCAGCCACTCCCCAAGATAAAAAACCAAGCATGACAACGCGAGCCAAGCCAGCAAACTTTTCAAGGTTAGAAAAATTAAATCACGCCGGCTCATGAAGTTGACTTGTCGATACGAATGCCCACCAGGCGAAATAGAGGCAACCAACAATCACCATCAGTGTCGGTGCTACATAGATGTGAAGCAGTTGCAGCCAATCAGGATGATAGGCGATAACAAAATACAGAACGCAGATACGTAATAAATTGATGCTGTAAATCAAACTGATGCCAAGTCCCAAGCCGATCAGCTTCCTGCCGAATTTCGCAGGGAAAACCACAATGGCCGAAACTATCAAAAACAACACCCCGGCACCATCGCACCCGCGCACGATTTCCAGGTCCGCTTTGGCGGAAATGAGATGATTCTGCGTTGCCGCAACCTGTTCCAATGGAGCCACCAGATTGACTAAATCGGCGCAAATACTCACAACCCCATGATAATAGAGCACTTGGCTGAACAGGTTGAATGGGATATTAAAATAAGCCGCGTTGAGCAGCAGGTAACAGCCGATAAATAGAATACACTGTAGCCAGCCATACTTTTTCATAACAAAACCGTGTTGTTACACATTTTCCTAGAGAACCTTGTTATTCACGCGAACGATGCGCCTAGCGGCTGCATCCTATCAGCGCACGTTATCGCGTTGATGGTGGTCAGACTGCCGTTGTCGTCGTAGCCGTAGCTTTCATACACGGTACCGGTGGTGCTGCCGGTACGGATGTCTTTCAGGCGGTTGCCGGCATCGACATTGTAATATTTGGTGGCGCCGGCTTTGGTGTAGGTTTTGCGGTTGCCGACTTTGTCGTAGCTGAAAGCCTCGTCGTTGGCGGTGCCGGGGTAGTCGGCGGTCAATAGCCGATATTCCGGGTCGTAGCTATAGCCGGTGATACCCGTCGGCTGGCCGGTGCCGCCGGCTTCGGTTTGGGTCAGGACGTTGCCGATGCGGTCCCTTGTGTAGCCGGTGTTGTTGACCAACTGGCCGGTAATCGTGGTGTTTTTTAATTGCGTCAGCCGGCCGGCTGCGTCCCAACCGTAATTAGTGATGGCACCATTGCTGAGGATGCGATCGATGAGCCGGCCCGCGCCGTCGTAATGGTAGCTGACTTGCAGGTAGTTGGGGTTGGTCTCGGCCACCAAGCGGTTGGCGTTGTCGTACTGGTAATCGGTGACGTCGCCCTGGTAATCGGTCTTGGTGTCGATATTGCCGGCCGGGTCGTAGGCCCAGCTCAGGGTTTTGCCGGCACGGCTGTCGGTTTTGCTTTTCAACCGATGTTTGGCGTCGTAGGCGTAGGTATACGTGACGTCGCCGTTTTGGGTCTGGATCAGGTCGCCGAAGCCGTCGTAGCTGAACGTGTCCTGGCTGGTGTCGGCTAGGTGGTCGGTTTGGGTGAGGCGGTTCAGGCGGTCGTAAGCCGTTTTGGCGATCTGGCCCAGGGCGTTTTCCACCGCGACCGTGCGGCCGGCGGTGTCGTAGTAATACGTCGTGCGCTGGCCGGCAGGGTCTTGTTCGGCGCTGGATAGGCCGGTGTAGTGCAACTGATACAGCCCGGTCGTGTTGTTGTCGCGCGGTGCGGTTTGCTGGGTCACCCGGTTGCGGTCGTCGTAGGCGTTGCTGACGATGACGGCGTTCACCGGATCGGTGACCGTGAGGATTTGGTGGCTGGCGTCGTAGCCGTATTGCCAGAGTTTGTTCTCCGGGTCGCGGAATTGGGTTAGGTCGTTGCCGGTGTAGCTGTAGGTCACGGCCCGGCCCTGGTTGTCGGCCACCTGAGTGAGTTTGCCGGCGGTGTAGCTCAGGGTCAGGGTGCGGTTGTAGGCATCCTTGACCTGGGTCAGCAGGTCGCCGGTGTAGGTAAAGCTTAAGGCATTGCCGTCGATGTCGGTCAGGCTTTGGATGCGGCGGTTGGCGTCGAAGGCCAACACGGTGCCGAAACGTTCGCTGAGTTTATAGGTGCCGTTGGCGTTTTTGATCAGCTGGGTCGTCACGCCGGGCGGGGCCACGAAGCTGCCGTCGGGCAGTTGCCGGTAGCTCAAGACCCGGTCGCCCAGTTGGATGGCGATGGACTTGTCCTGCAACTGGTCGGTGGCCCATTGTGCCACCAGCGCGCCCACCACCCAGTCTTTCAGGGCCGGTTGGGTCGGCGACATCAGGAGCGTTATCGAATTGTTAAAGAGCTGGGGATAAAGCCATCTACTTCAAAGCATGCGGTTCATACCTCACTGCACGCTACGGGTTGTTGTAGCGAAAAGCCAGCCTATGGACAATTTTCATTCATACAATAAATTTCTATTGCCTTTCATGACCACGGCTCATACTTTTGGATATTTGATAGTTCTTGATCATCATCAAAGATTAAGAATACATCCAAATACGGGAAATCATTTTCCACAAGAAATTTGTATGTGGTTTTTTTTATGAAAAGTTTTGGCTTAAACAAATATTTTAGTTTTAGCGCTGGATTTTTATAAAAAACATTTCCATCTGATATTATTTTTAAAATTGCCAAAATAGCTCTGGTACTTAAAACCTTGGCCTGAAACCCTAAGGCGTTTTTAATGTACAAACCGACATAGGAATCTTTCGATATAAATATGTTTACTGAAGCTGCTAAAGCATTATCCGCGTCAAAATCAAAATCATATTTGATATGGTAATCATCATTTGGATCAAGTGGATCGACACCAGAAACCTCCCTTATGCGCATTTTTACATGCTGAAATTTCTGGTCTTGGAACCAACTTTCCATGGCACACCGTTTTTCATCAACTGCATTTAACATGCGAATTTATTATTTAGCACTAGAACTAAAGGTTACGCCGACCGCCGAGACACCAGAAATTACTCCATCCCTAACTGGATTTGCACCAGCTGTTGCAGTTATTCCAGGCACGTCGAAATGAGCTTTACCAATTCGAAGACTCAACACATCCGCATCTACCGCGCGGTTATACGTCCAACCAAAACGAGTGGCTCCTGTATTTAGTAAACCTGCTGTTTCTGAGTATCCATATTGCACAGCTTTTTGTCCGCCACGTCCTAGTAATGCTCCAGTTGGCGCCAGTGTCGAGAGTCCGGCTCCAACGAGAGCCGAAACACCGACACTTCCCCAATTGACTTCGGAAAATTGACCGCCGTTACTGTACAGTTGAACCCCAAGATCAATGCCCCCACTAACAACTGCACCGACACCAGCAGCAATACACCAAGGGCATAACCCATCTGGATCGACCGCCATAATGGGATTCCCCCCGACATAGGCATACAGGTTGAGCCCGCCGTTATGCCCAATCGGGTCTTCCGAGATAAACCGTCCAAGATTCGCATCGTAATACCGCGCCCGCATGTAGTAAAGGTTGTTCCCCTCGGCCAGGATACCCACCTGTCCGGCGTATTGGAACGGCTGGGCGATGGCTTCGGTTTTGGCCATCAGCTTGCCATACGGATCGTAGGCATAGGTATTTTGGGTTTGCTGGCTGGCGTTGCTAATGGCGACCGTATGCCCGGTGCCGTCGAAGTGGTAGACGTAAAGTTGGCCGGTGGCGGCGTCGACCATCGCGGTCAGGCCTTTACCGTAGATGTAGTATTTGCTGATGACGTTGCTGTTGTTGGCTTCGGCCAGCAGGTTGCCGGCGGCGTCGTAAATGTACTTAGTGACTTGTCCGTTTCTGGTGGCTTTGATGCGATTGCCGATGCCGTCGTAGACGTAGCTTTGGTTGCCCTGGCTGATCAGGCGGTGGGCGTAGTCGTAGGCGTAGTTGGTGGTGCCCTGGGTCTTGAGCTGGCCTTCTTGATCGTAAGTCAGCGCGGTGCTGTTTTGCTGGGTCAGTCGGTTTTTGGTGGTGTTGTACGTGTAACTTTGGCTGTTGTTGATCAGTTGTTCGGGTAACTTGGCTTCGTTGACCACGGCTTGGGTGCGGTTGCCGTTGGCGTCCAGGGTGTAGGCATAACTGGCTAGGGTGGCGTTGCCGCTGGTCTTGTGGCTCAGACTGGTCAGCCTATCGGCGTTGTCGTAGCCGTATTGGGTTTGGCTGGCGTTGAAGCGACTGGCCTGGGTCAGCCGGCCGGCTGCATCATAGGTATAGCTTTCGGTTTTGTTCAGCCAGTTGATCGTGACGCTTTTTAGTCGGTTTAAGGCGTCGTAGCCATATCCGACGGTCTTGTTTCCGGGATAGGTCAGTTGGGTCAGGTTACCGGCGGCGTCGTATTGGTAGCTGACTTGGAAGCCGTTCGGGTCGGTGGTACCGGTCAGCCGGCCTGCGGCATCGTAACTGTTGCTGGTGGTGCCGGTCGAGTCGGTCATCGTGGTTAAACGATCCAGGTTGTCGTAGTCGAAGTTGACGGTCTGGTTGCCGGGGTAGGTAATCTGGTTGAGCTTGCCGCTGGCGGTGTAGCTGCTGCTGACGGTATGGCCGTTGCGGTCGGTGTGGCTGACGGGGCGGCCGGCGTTGTCGTAGGTCGAGCTGTTGATCTTGCCGAGGGGATCGGTGCGGGTCAGCAGCAGGCCGCGCTTGTCGTATTGGAACTGGGTCACGGCGCCGGCCTGGTCGGTGAGGCTGGTCAGGCGGCCGATGCCGTCGTATTGGGTCGTGACCGCTGGATGGGCGGCGGTCTTGGCGGTGGCCGGGTGGCCGTTGGCGTCGTAGGTGTATTGGGTGGTGGTGTTACGCGCGTCGGTTTGGCTTTGGACCAGACCGGCGACGGTGTAGGCCGTGGCGGTTTGCTGGTTCAGGGCATTGCGGGCGGCCACCGGGTGGTGTTCGGCGTCGTAGTCGATCTGGCGGGCGTGGTTCAGCGCGTCGTTGACTTGGGTTAGCCGCAAGTTACCGTCGTAGCCGAACGTGGTGGCCTGATTCAGGGCGTTGAGGCTTTGCGTGGGGTTGTGGTTGGCGTCGTAGCTGATTTGGGTCGCGTGGCCCAAAGCATCGGTGGTTTGGATAACATGGCCCTGGCCGTCGTATTGGGTTTGGCTTTTTTGGCCCAGGGCATTTTCCACCGCCACGGTGCGACCGGTAGTGTCGTAATAATAGGTGGTGCGGTGGCCGGCCGGGTCTTCATCGGATGACGACAGGCCGGTGTAATGCAGTTTGTACAAGGCGCTGCCGGTTTCGCGGGGCGCGGTTTGCTGGGTCACCCGGTTGTGATCGTCGTAGGCGTTGCTGACGATGACGGCGTTCACCGGATCGGTGACCGTGAGGATTTGGTGGCTGGCGTCGTAGCCGTATTGCCAGAGTTTGTTCTCCGGGTCGCGGAATTGGGTTAGGTCGTTGCCGGTGTAGCTGTAGGTCACGGCCCGGCCCTGGTTGTCGGCCACCTGAGTGAGTTTGCCGGCGGTGTAGCTCAGGGTCAGGGTGCGGTTGTAGGCATCCTTGACCTGGGTCAGCAGGTCGCCGGTGTAGGTAAAGCTTAAGGCATTGCCGTCGATGTCGGTCAGGCTTTGGATGCGGCGGTTGGCGTCGAAGGCCAACACCGTGCCGAAGCGTTCGCTCAGTTTGTAGGTGCCGTTGGCGTTTTTGATCAGTTGGGTGGTAACACCTGGCGGGGCGACGAAGCTGCCGTCGGGCAATTGCCGGTAGCTCAAGGCCCGGTCACCCAGTTGGACGCTGACGGCTTTGTCCTGCAACTGGTCGGTGGCCCATTGCGCCACCAGCGCGCCGACGGTCCATTCCTTCAGGGAAGGCTGGGTCGGAGACATCAGGTCGCGGCTGACATATGCCGCCACGATCAACGCGGCGGCGTCCTGCGGGCTGCGTAGGCCGAGGGCGGTTTTGACGTCGCTGTGCTGGTTCAAGCGAATGTGGTAGCCGTGATTCCAACCCTTACCCAGCCCGGCCGAATCCTGATTGACCTGCTGGCTGTTGTAGCTGCGAGCGAAGCTCAAGCCGCGCGGGCCGTTGCCGCCCAGGCTGAGATCGACGGCCTGATTTAGGTAGGCGCCGCTGCCTAGATCGACCGGGTCGGCGCCCTTGGGGGTGGCGACGTTGCCGGCGGGCAGTTGTAGCGGCGTGTAATAGCTTTGCGCCGCCGGCGTATTCACCGAGCCCAGGAAAGAGCCATAGCCACCGTTCAGGCCACCGCCAATCATCATACCCTGGCTGCGTTGGTTGCCGTTGACCCGGTAATCGATGTAACCGTTGCCGTGCCAGCTGTTGAGGGTGACTTGGCCGTTTTGCGGCAGAATCAGCGTGGCGCCGGCGTTGATCCGAGCCAGTAATTGCGTGTAGTCGTCATTACCTGGATTGTTGGACGAGTAACCGCTTAACTGCCCCCAGACACTGGCAAAATTGCCGCTGTTAGCCAAAAAGAACTTTTGACCGCTTTGATTGTTGAGGTGGAAAATTTTGACGGTGGACATTGCCGGCTGGCTGGCGCCTTGCAATTGCTCCAGAACCGCGTGTTCCATGGCGCTGGCGATCAAGCCCGAACTCTGGAAGGTGCCTTCGCCGGCAGTCGCGCTCTGCGGTAGCGTGGACACGAACTGGGCTCTGACATCGACGAAATAACCGTCTTCCTGACCGACGATACCGAAGCGGTGATGGCGGATGGCGCGGTTATCGCTCAAGGTGTTCAGCAGATCGTCGGCCAGTTGAGTTTGTTGCATCCAGCTTTGGCCGAAGATGTTCAAGGTTTCGCTGACCACTTCGCGGGAGGTGTTGGCCGCGCCTTGCCCGGTCAGTTGGTCCAGATAGCGTTGGCGTTCGCTCAATAGGCTGCTGTCATGGTCGCCGCCAAAGGCCGAGGCCAGTACGTAAGACCCGGTACGCTTGAGTGTGAAGACAGCACATTGGTCGCCGTATTTGGCGCCGGTAAAGCAGGGATTGCTGACCGAGGCGCTGTAGGGATGGTCTATGCTCAAGGTGAGGCTTGTCAAATTACCGGAGGGAGTGCCTTCCGATAGCAACAGGGTATCGTCCAGATAGAGTTGGGCCACCGGCGTGCTTTGCACCGCGCCGGTCAAGGCCACGGTTTGGGTGCCGATGGTGCTGCCCTGGTAGCTGAACGTGAGGGTCAAGGTAGCGTTTTTACGCCCGGCCGTCTGGCCGATGCCGGTGAATTTGACTTTTACCGGAACGCTGCCGTTATTAGCGGGGATGTTCTGGGTGCCGCTGCCGGACACGAATTGAAACGCGCTGGCATTCGTGCCGCTGATCGTGCTGGTGACCTGGATCACGACACTGTTGGGGTTGCCGGGATTCCAGGTAAAGGTCGGGCCATCCTGGCCGGGACTAACGGTGCCGAAATCCACAGCTCCAGCCGGCGGCGGATCGATAGGCGTACTGTCTCCGACATAACTGATGCTGAGTTTTTTGCCGGCAATTTGTGGAATATTCAACGTAGTGTCGATCGCGCCGTGTTGCAGACGCACGGTATGAATGTAACCGGCGGGAATTTCGGCCCAGGCGGTTTGCGTCGGTGTACCGGCGAACGGCAAGCCAGCCGGCAAACTGCTGCTTTGGTCAGGGACGATGTTCAAGCCGCCGATGATGTCGCGCACATAGGCGTTGGGATAATTTTGCTTGAGTTGACTAACCAACTGTGTGGTCAAATCGTTCAGTTCGGCATTCAGATTGCCGCTATTCAGGTTTTGGATCGAATCAGTACCCAGCAAGCCGCCGGCCGCACTTAACAAAGCAGTTTTGTCGTAACCCATTGCGGTAGCCAGATTGATGCCGCCCTGTTTGTCGCTGGATTTAAAGGCCGGGTCCAGTGCTATGTTGGCGCTGTTGATGTTAGCTACCACCCAGACCCGATCCATCGCGACATAGGCGTTGCTGCCGGTGTAGACGGTGGCGGGAATGCCGCCCGAGCCGATGATATTGCCGATACGACTGGCATCGGCATCGGTACCCAGCCAGTGCGCCATGTCATTATTATTGGCTGCTGAAAGGGGAATGCTCATGCTTCCGTATTGGTAATTCGCGGTGTAACCTGCTGCCCGCAGCAATTCCACCAGCACGGCGGCCTGGTCGAAGTCGTTGCCGCTGCGTTCTTTCAAGGTCAGATAAGGGCCTTTCAAGGCGCCGTAATACGGGACGTAAGTAAAATGGTTGCGGACGAACTGGTAAATGCGGCGCGGATCGTTTTCCAACGCGGCCGCTAGTTGGCTAAACTCGGTGGCGGCAGGCACCAGCGCGGCTGCGGCCACGGTTTCCGTAGCGGCCAAAATTGCCGAGGCTTTGGCTGCGGCAGTAGTCGCTGGCCGGCTTTGCTTCGCTGCTTGCTGGTCGCGCTGCTGTGTCAGCGCCTGTTCGCGTTGCTCGATGATGGCCTGCGCCGCTTCCGGGGATACCGGTTCCGCAGTCTGGTTGACCCAGCCGGCAGGGGATGTTGGGGCTGGTGCCGGTACGTGTGGCTCGACGACGGCCTGCGCCACGGCAGGCAATACCCATTTCGCTGGGCCAGTGTCGGTAGGGGCCGCCATGGCCGAAACCCCAAAGCCCATCAGGCAGATCAGCAACAGACGTGTCACAACCAGGCGCACGGAAGCACCCGAATTCCTTGGCATGTTCATCACGTTACACTCCTTGTTTTTTAGTTTGTCGAGCCAGTATTAGCCCTAATGCCAAAGCCATGATGACCAAACCCCATTCCGGTACGGCTGGTACCGCTACACTGGTATTGGGAGGCTGTAGCGGATTGGAATTGGCCTGATATTCCGCCAAGTTGGTGATGCCGTCGCCGTCGGCATCCAGTCCGGCATCGCCCGGACTCAGTGGATTGAGCCCGTATTGAATTTCCCAGGCATCCGGCATACCGTCGTTATCGTCGTCCGGGTCGGCAAAATTGGCCAGTAGGTCGCCGTCGGTATCTGGGCTGTTAGTGACGCCTTGCGTGTTGAAATTCCCAGCCACATCGTATTGGTAGGCAACCACCGGTCCGTCGTTGCGGGTAACCGTCTGTAACCGGTTCAGGTCATCGTAGCTGTAGTCGATGGTGACGGCGGCTGTTGCAGGCGTGGCAAATCCGGACATCAGTCCCAAGCAGAACAACAATCCAGGATTTAGTAGGCGAATATTGCTTTTTGGGCTGCCGCCCAAAACCGACTGGGTCGATAAGGGAGTAACTGAAAGCCTGGGTGGCTGTGTTCGTCGAGCGAATGTGTCGAGAAACTTCATGAGTTATCCTGTTACTTTTGCGCCAGTCTGGTTTGAAAGCTGCTGTCTGAGTGTTTGTTGCAGGGCAGTGAGATTGGCCTGTCCGAAAATACTGCTCCGCATGTATAAGCATTAAATAGGCCACGGTTCGAGCAAGTCTCTAATTTGCGCCGTAGGTCGCGGCGCAATAGCGAGTGCGGTGCGTGAGCACCACGACTCAGGCCTAATTAGGAAAGAACCTGTGTTGCCGCACAGGCAGCTCAACAGCATTGATTGTTGCCGTATCATCAGTGAAAGTTCGCCAACGGTTGGCCTATCTCGAATATTTTCAATGCAGGACGCCAATAACTGTTTAACATGCCGACTCACGAGATTTCGAAAAAAAATCTACATCATCATTGTGACAAGTGTATTAATGCCCCAACAACGTTATCGGTCGACGCAAGTTGTTAAAGCTATTGATGGGGAATTGTTGGCGAAAAAATGTAATCGGTAGACACTTGCTTAAAAGCCAAAATGAGAACTCCTTTCATCTAAATGTTTTGGAGTTTGTCATGAATAATTCAATTACCAGCAATAAACACGGTATTCCTTGGAACAAAGGGAAAATTGTCGGCCAGAAATATCCGCTGAAATTTAAGGAAATATGGGCAATAAGGATTCGCTTGCAACTGGCTCATCAAGTCAAGGAGCTAGTACAGATTTGGTCCGGTTGAAAGTAAGCGATATTTCGCAGGCAAGCCGGGTACTGACGCGAGCTATTGTCATGCAGCAAAAGACACACCGACCGGTTCAGTTTGAGATAACCGAACAGACGAGAGATTCGTTGGCAGATTGGATTGCACAAGCTCAATTACGGCCAGATCAATATTTGTTCCCCAGTCGTATCCATCGTTCTCTCCATATTTCGACTCGGCAATATGCGCGCATAGTCGAGCGTTGGGTGACATCAATAGGCCTTGACCCATCCGGCTATGGAACCCATACCATGCGTCGAACCAAAGCAACCCTCATTTATAGACGAACCAAAAACCTGCGAGCGGTGCAGTTATTACTCGGCCATACGAAATTAGAAAGCACGGTTCGATATCTAGGTATTGAGGTAGATGACGCCCTGGAGCTTTCAGAGCAAACTGAAGTTTAGGCCTCAAATCATTTGGGCGAGCGACTGCTTTCGAGCAGTTTGCTCGCCCAAACCTAAAACTATAATTTATTCTCTCTGACCGCTTTTGGCCGGTTGGTTGAGGTCGCCAGCGGCTGCTTTGCAGTCCGCCAGTTTCCAAAATCTGGATTTCCCAGACTGGCCGCAATGTAGAATATCAACCGGCAGAAATGGGGTCGAAATGTCACCGTCAGCCAAACAAAATGGATGTCAGCTTTCTAATTAATTCACAATCAACCGAACTCACCCAGGTAATCCTTCTTGCCGATTTCCAACCCATTGTGCCGCAGAATGGCGTAAGTAGTAGTCACGTGAAAATATACATTGGGTAGCACGAAGTGTGTCACGTAGGTTAAACCGGTAAAGGTCAATGTACGGTCATGCAAGGGCAGCAAAATCGTCGTGGCTTCCGATCCATCGATTTGTTCAGCGGTAAACGAGTTGATATGCGCCAATGTTTTATCAACTCGCTCGATCAACTCGGCAAACGAGTTTTCAACATCGTCGAACTTCGGAGGCTCCTGTCCGGCTAAACGGGAAACAGCACCCTTGGAAACGTCACTAGCAATTTGCACCTGACGCTTCAACGGGTACATGTCGGGATATAGGCGTGCGTTGACCAATACCGACGGATCAAACCTTTTGGTCTCTGCGAAATCAGTCGCTTTTTCCAGAATGGATCGTAATTGCGTCAGACTGCGGACGAGGGGCGGAACCGAAATGGCAAACATGGATAAAGACATCTGATAACTCCTGCACGGGTGAATCAGTCGTGTGGGTAGTGTAAGCCGCTTTATCAAAACGCGCGATCAATATTGTCGATTCGAATTCGGTTGCCGTAGGGTTAAACTACAGCGCATTAATATATCGAGATTCGACATGGTCGAGCAAAAGCCCGTTCGTAAGAAACACACCAACAGTACCAGTCAACCATGCTTGTACACGCTGCATATCGAGCTTAGGCCTAATGAAATTCGCCCACCGATCTGGCGAAGGTTGGAAGTCGATGGCCGTATCAGTTTGGCGAAGTTACACCACTTTATTCAGGCCGCCTTTGGCTGGAGCGACTATCACCTGCATCAGTTTAAAATTCGAGACAAGATTTATGCCCTGCCGGACCCAGGCGATGAGCTCGATATGCTGGACGAGCGCAAAGCCTATTTGAATCGCTTGCTGGCTACCGGTGACACTATGCTCTATCGCTACGATTTGGGTGATAACTGGGAACACCTGGTGACCGTCGAGGAGATTCGCAACGACTTAGACAACGATCCCAAAGGCGGCGCCTGGGTATTGGATGGCGCACGCTCTGGTCCTCCGGAAGATGTCGGCGGCCCGGAGGGTTATGCCGATTTTCTGGAAGTCCTGCAGGAGGAACCGAATTCTGAAGAAGCCGCCCATTTGCTCGAATGGGCAGACGGCGATTTCGACCCTGAGAGATTTGACCGGCGATTGGCCAACGCAGCGATCATGCGTATCTTGTTTAACCGTTGGGGCGGCAAATAATGCTGGTTTTACGCTGTACCAAAAAGCTGCAAACTGCACTCAAGCTGAAAAAAACCGACCTGGTCGATGCGAGTGTCGAAACCTCTAATTTCTGCTCGTGGCACCTCAATCTAATCGAGATCGACGGTCGCCCCTGTCTGTTGGTAGCCAACGACCAAACGCTTTTCAATTTCTTGATTGCCGATGTACCCCAGCTTGACGCTACCCAACTAATCCAACTGTTTAAATCCTATCTGCATTGCGTATTGGCCGCGGAAGGTTTCGAGCAGACCTTTATTCAAAATCTGATGACCGACTTTGCCGAAGTCAGGTTTGCCAACACCAACAGCAGACGAGTGCTGGGCTCGTTAAACGAGCTGGCTTTTTTCTACCTGTGCCACCTGGAAGATGAAGGCATTCACAGCCCCCGTTTGCCGGAAATTATCAAAAAAATGAATCGCGTCGTTATGGGCATGATTTCCTCCAGCGCCATCAACGAAGTTCATGATTTGTTCGGCCTAGAGCGTCCGCAACATCAGTGGTGAATCAGTCCGAGCCGCGACCTCTTAGCCGCTTTGAACGTCGCGCGGGTATACAGTTCGATCAAACACCTTATAGCGGGGAGTTGGCAATACAGTATCACCCATTCAGGTTAAATTGATTTGCTAGCGGCAATTCACCGTAGCTAAATCCCGCCAATTCGTCGTATAGCGCTGTGAAATCCTCTCCGCCTTAGGCTTCCAGGTCTGGTCGATTTTGGTACTGGCAATAGCAATGCCTTTGGGAAACCGGCGATTGATTTGATCTACGGCTTGCATCAGCTGAGGGCTTTCCTGGGTTTGGTTGTTGCCGAATAAATCAAATTGTTCCGGCGCGGTTTGCGGTTGAATCTGGCTGAGCTGTACCCCGCATTTTTGATAGCTATAGCCGGGGCGATAAATTTCCTTGAGCAGTTGTTGGACGATACCGGTAATGATGCGGCTGTCCTGGCTGGGGAATTGGAGTTTTTGACTGGCGGCACGCTGGTATTGCGGTTCGTGTTCGGCGAAAGGATTGGTGCGAATAAAGGCAGTGACATAGCCGGTCACCGAGTGTTGCTGGCGGAGTTTTTCGGTGGCACGGCAAGCAAATTCGGCCATCGCCGGGCTGAGTTCTTGCAGCGTGGTCAGTTTACGGCTGAAACTGCGCGAGCAAACGATTTGCTGCTTGTCGGGGGCAATTTCTTCCAGGTCCAGACAGGCAATCCCATTCAGCTCCATAATGGTTCGGGCCATGACCACGCTGAATCGTTGTTGCATTTCCCGCGGTGATTGCCGGGCTAAATCCCAAACCGTGCTTATGCCCAGCTGATTGAGTTGTTTGGATAACTGGCGACCAATGCCCCAGACTTCATCGATCGGCACGATCTTCATCAGTTTTTCCCGTCTGAGCAGATCGGACAGATTCAGCACGCCGCCGGTTTGTGGCCATTTTTTGGCGGCAAAGTTGGCGAGTTTGGCCAAAGTCTTAGTCGGTCCCATGCCAACACAGACCGGAATCCCGACCTGACGCCGCACGGCTTGTTTAATCTGTTTGGCGTAAGCGATCGGGTCTCGGCGACAAGGATACAGATCGGTGAAATCGAGAAAGGCTTCGTCGATGGAATAGACTTCCACTGTCGGCGCGAAGCTTTCCAGAATAGACATCACCCGTGCCGACATATCGGCATTTATGTGGAATTAAAATGCAAGCTATTTTTGATGATTTATCTGGTACCACAATCAATGAAATATTTCACGGCTGTGGCCGTAGTAAAAATCCCATATTTTGAATGCCAAGGTACGGCCAACTGCTGCCTTTGATACCTTAACACTGAATGTCTGAAATGAAATGTATGCCGGATTTTCTAACACGTCCGAGCGGACAATAAACAACGTGAATGACAGGAGAGATAGGCTAATAATGAAAATAGCTACCATGGGTAAGATGCAACGAAAGCTGTTACGCCAATAAATCTGGAAGTTACTATTCATCAATTAAACGGCTAAAAAACTTAGCCTCGTTGGTCAGTTTATAATAGGGGCTGTTGCCGTTTTACATGGGCAACCATATAAAAGCGCAAGCCAGAGCGATGACGCTTTCAAAATTGCGTTTCAGTTTGTCATACCGCGTCGCGATGGCTCTGAAATGTTTCAGTCTCGCAAACACATTTTCAACCAGGTGGCGATATTTGTAGAGGCACCAATCCACAGCATCGTTGCCAATGGTTGAATTCTGCTTTCTTGGAATGATTGGCTCAGCACCTTTCTCTCGAATTTGAATCCGTAAGGGTTCGCTGTCATAGCCTTTGTCAGCAATCATATAGTTAGCCAAGGGAAGCTTCGCCACTAATTCCGGTGCTTCTTTACAATCGTGGACTTCGCCGCCCGTGACCGAGAAATGAATGGGCAGCCCGCAGGCATCCACGGCCATATGGATTTTGGTGGTGTTACCCGCTACCGATTTTCCGATCGCCGTTTCCCGTTCATGGGCTGCGCCGCTACTATGTTGATGCGCTTTCACAATACTGCCATCAATGAATGTCCACTCCAAATCCGGATCCACAACCAGCTCCTGAAAGATGCCCATCAGTTTTTCTTGAAGCGACCAGGCATTGAATCGCTTATACACGGCATTCCACTTGCCAAACGTTGCCGGCAGATCTCGCCAAGGACAGCCGATTCGCATGCGATAAAAAATACCTTCTACCGTTTGCCGAAGCGTCGGCTTGTCGTAAATCCTCACGCTCAACAGGATGGCTTTGAATTTATTCCAGTATTCATCCGTAAACATTTGTCGCGGCATAGTTTGCTTGTCTTTTGATTGAAAAGCTCAATCAATGAGGCAGAGTAGCTCAATTTCAAGGTTATCGATCCAAAATGGCAACAGCCCCTAGTCATTAATGCCTCAATTATTTTAACGGTATTAATACGAAGCCAGCGAGGAGGCGTTACGCGTGCCAGCTTTGACTTCATAAAGGGCCGCGTCCGCCAATTTGATCAATTCCTGCCATCCGGGCCGATTGCCAACAGAGCCTGCGACACCAATGCTCACGGTAAGCGGCCTGGGCAGATCGATGTCTTTGGGCTGTTGCGACTGAATGACCTGACGGATACGCTCGGCCAACGACAGCGCTGTTTGGCCGTCAGTGTTAGTGGCGATTACCAAAAACTCTTCCCCGCCAAAGCGGCAAGCGATATCTGTGGCTCTGACCGCTGTTTTCATTATATTTGCGACATGGGTCAACACGACATCACCGGCATCGTGACCCAGAGTATCGTTTACCATTTTGAAATGGTCCAGGTCCAGCATCATCACGCTGATCGATTTTTGATGACGCAGAACCGCTTCCCACTCCTGCTGCAAACGTGATAGCGCGTAGCGTCTGTTCGGCAACCCAGTCAGCATATCGGTATTGGCAATAACGCTGAGACGCCGGTTGGCAACCGCCAACTCGGCATTGTAATGCTCAATTTCCTGCTTTTCCTTTTCCAGCTCCTGCTGCAAGGTAATGATGCGTTGACCGGCTCGGATACGCGCCAATAAGATTCTGAGGTTGACTGGTTTGGTTACGTAATCGTCGATGCCAGCATCGAACGCTTCCACCAGCTCGTCTTCTGTAGTTGCTGCGGTTAACATAATGACGTACAGCATTTTGCCTATTTCCAAGTCGCGTAAGATTTTTGTGAGCGCGAGACCATCCATTGGCGACATGCGCCAGTCGGTAATGAGCAGTTGCGGTTTGCGTTCCAACACAATTTGCAAGGCGGATTTGCCATCCCGACAGACTTCTACCTGGTGGCCGGCTGCTGTCAGTTGTTTGCAGAGTCGCGTCAATAGTAAAGCGTCGTCGTCTACTAGTAATATACGCAAACCGGGTAAGGTGTTGCTCGTATCGGATTCGGTTTCTGGAAAGGTGAGCCTGGTTTCGGTCTGGACGTCAATCAGCTTACCCCATTCGTGCCATTGGCACACGACATCTTCGGCAAACGTACTAAATGCTTCTTTCTCAATGTTATGCAATGCCGCATCCCGCTGTAGATCGGGCAGGGACACTTTTCGGTAAGGGTCGTCCGCGATACAGTAATGCGCAATTTGCCTGGCAAATGCCAGTTGGCTGGCAAAGCGAACCATACGGTTAACTTCAGCCTGCGGCGGGCCGAAACTCATTTTCAATGCGTTGACAAATACTTCCGGTATGCCCCAATCCTGTATCAGTATCAACGTCAGCCGGCGATGATTGATGGCAAAATATTGTTCTTCCAGTTTCAGTAGTTCAGCGCCGCTGGCTTGGGCGAGACACTTGGAGTAAATATCTGGCCATGCCGTCGCCAGTGCCAATTTGCCGATGTCGGCCAGTATTCCCACAGTAAAAGCCTCTTCGGGAGCTACAGTGCGTTCACGGGCAGTAAGCACTGCGATGGCGACAGCCGTAGCTAGCGACTTCATCCAATAAGTGCCGTAATCGAACTGTGTGCACGCTCCTTGCCGGTTATTGCCGACCAACGACAGACTCACGGCAAAATTGCGCACTGCGTGCAGCCCCATCATCTGTACTGCGTCGAATACATTGGCTATAGGCCGGCGCGCACCGAACGCAGCTGAATTGGCAAAACTTAGGATACGCGCGGTCAAGGCCGGATCGGCCTTTATTACTTCAGCCAGTTTTTGTACGCTCGTATCTGTTTTTTGCACCAGTTGCATGACAGTCAAAGCAGTACCCGCCGGCGATGGCAAGTGCTTGGAAGCCTTGAATTCGTGAAAATTGAAATCTTCTCCCACTGTTAAGTTCCTACTTCCCGCCCCAGGGCCGCGATTAATTCGTTGACGGCATTCCTGACTGCCTTAACCATTTCTGCAAAATCGGCGGTATCGGAGTGTCTGGCACTATGCTCCAAATCAGCAGCCAACGCCGTCAAACGACCGGCGCAAAAATGCCCTGCCATACCTTTAATGGCGTGCGCAGCGTTGGCCAAGGCTGGCAGATCGCCAATGGCCAGCGCATTTTCTACATCGGAAAGTCTGGCTGGACTATCTTCGATAAATAGATCGACCATGTCCTGCAGCAATTCCGTATCATTGTCCAAATGCTTTAACGATGTGGCAAAATCCCATACTATGTCGTCTGTTCCGGTGTTGCTATGCCTTGCAATCGGCGTGTCGCCACTCGATTCACCCAGTTCCCGTTTACCCAGCCAGTGTGTTAGCGTTTTTATTAACAGTGTTTTAGAAACCGGTTTGGTGAGGAAATCATCCATTCCTGCAGACAGGCACTTATCGCGTTCCTCATTGGAGGCATGAGCTGTTAGGGCGACAACGGGCGTGCGCTCAAACTGTCCACTCAATTCACGTCCGCGCAGAGTGCGGACGGCCTCATAGCCGTCCATCACTGGCATTTGGCAATCCATCAACACCAGATCGTATCTACCATGCGTCAGCTTTTCCAACGCCTCCATTCCATTTTCCACCAGATCAACGTAACAGTGGAAGCGGGTTAACCTACCAACAATCACTTTTTGGTTAACTTTATTGTCTTCGGCGACCAAAATACGCTTACAACTAAAATCCGGCAGCTCAAGGTTATTTGTAACTTTACCAGCCGGTTTTTCGACAGGCGTCTGGAGGGCGTTAATGATGGCATCGAAGAGCATTACTTGCCTCACAGGCTTTAACAAGACTTGCGCAAAACCAAATTTCGCCCGTTCGCTTTCGCTACCGAAGCCGCCAGACGACAATAGCAGTCGCGGTATCCGAGCGATTGCAGGATCTTTGTCGATGGCATCGGCCAAAGCGTAACCATCCATCTCCGGCATTTGTAAGTCCGACAGCAGGATATCGAAGGGCTGGCTGTCACGCACCGCTGACGCAAGTATCTCCAGCGCCTCAGCGGCATTATTAGTTGCGGAAACATTCATTCCCCAATGTTCGAGGTAGTGAAACAAGATCTTGCGGTTGGTCGCATTGTCATCAACGATCAAAGCGCGCTTTTCGGTCAAATCAGAAGCAGGAGCCGACAAAACTGTTTCGCCGGCCTGCAGCGACAATGTGAACCAGAAACAGGCTCCCTCTCCTGAAGCACTTTCTACCCCAATGTTTCCCCCCATAATCTTAACCAGATTTTTACTGATAGACAGCCCCAAGCCAGTACCGCCAAATCGGCGTGCGGTCGAACTGTCAGCCTGTGCAAACGGCTGAAACAATCTGGCTTGGTCTTCCGGACTTAAACCAATGCCGGTATCTTTTACTTCAAAACGTAACATAGCTGTATCGCCGTTTTGTTCTTGCTGCATTACCTTGATAAAGACCTCACCGTGATCGGTAAACTTGATCGCGTTGCCGACCAAATTAGTCAGTACTTGCCGTATCCGATTGGGGTCGCTCCGCCAGCGTTTTTGTAAATCCGGGGGCAAAAAGCAATTGAGCTCTAAACCTTTGTCATGGGCGCGTCCGGACATCAATGTACAGACTTCCTCTATTATCACCTGTAAATTAAACTCGATGCATTCCAACTCGACCTTACCGGCCTCCAGCTTAGAAAAATCCAAAATATCGTTGATGATAATCAACAGGGACTCCGCCGAATTACAGGCCGTATCAATTAAGTCGCGCTGCTCAGCGTTGAGATCAGTATCTTTAACAATATCCAACATGCCCAACACACCGTTCATGGGTGTTCGGATTTCATGACTCATGTTAGCTAGAAATTCTGATTTAATCCTGGTAGCTTGTTCCGCAGCATTCCGTGCCGCTTCCAGCGATTTCTTTACCTGTTCCTGCAAAATCGCTAGCGCCAGCATATCACTGACCTGCTGTAACATGGTCAGACGAGACTCAAGACGGACCGGGTAGGGATCCGTATATAAAAATAAAATACCCAAGGTTTTGCCTGCCGACACTATCGGCAGGATGTAGTGGCCGTGTGCCTGCATGCCATCGAAAACATGATCGTGGCGTGGATCGCAAAAACAATCGTCCGACACGATTAGCTCCTGCGAGATGGCTGCACGTCCGCACAGGCAGGCGCCGTAGGGAATGCGTTGTTCACGACGAATGAATTCCTCACTGAATCTACCATGCAACACGAACATATCCAGAAAATCTTGCTCAGGGTCTTTTAGAAACAGGCCACCCTTTCGCTGCAGATCGAACGCTTTCAGTTCGAACAAAATGTCGAGCACCTGAGTAATGCGCTCCTGTAGAGGAAGCGTTTTTTGCAATGTTTCCGAAATAGCCAGTCTAGCGGTGGTATCGGCATTTTCCATCAATAGCGCCTGTTCACTGTTAACTTGATCCGTTATATCACGCTGGATTTGAACATAACCGATCAGCGCTTTTTCGTTATCTCGAATGGCCGTGATATTGATATCCGCCCAGTAATCCCTTTCGTCGGGCGGCGTGGTTTGGCCGGCAATCTGAAACGGCTCGGCTCCGCGACGGCGGTTGAGTAATCGTCCTCTCCAGGCGCCGTCTTCCAGTAGGTCGTGTTGCATGCGCGCCAACATTTCCTTGCTGGCATTGGAACTGTCTAGTATATCCGGCGTATTTCCTAGCAAATCAGATTCTGACCAGCCAGTAAAATTGCATACGGTCGGGTTAGCATATTGAATATTGCCGGACGCGTCAGTGACTAGAATCATTTCGTTGCTGGCATCCAGCGCCCGCTTCAAGGTCAAAAGACAATTTTCATTTTCTTTCAACTGAGTAATGTCACGGCGGATTGACATATACTGAACCGGTTTGCCATTGTCCCCCAGAATTGGCATGATGGTGGTATCCACCCAATAAAGTTCACCGTGTTTATTTCGGTTGCATATTTCGCCTTGCCAAGGCTCGCCCTGCGCAATGCTACGCCACATATCACGCATGAACGTTTTGTCGTGATAACCGGAATTTACGATGCGGTGATCTTGCCCTAACAATTCGTCCTCGCCGTAACCGGACACTTGGCAAAAGTGTCTGTTGGCCAGGGTAATTCGGCCTTGCGCGTCAGTGACACTGACCAGCGCATGGATATCTAATGCCTTAAATAGATGCTGTTGATATTTGGTATGACTGTCGTTAATGGCTTGTCCCTCTGCGATCCTGGATACTAAGGGCCGTATGGCGTATAGCCATATTACCGCAGCAGCCAGAACGCTCGGTACGATCGTGTCGATCAAAATGTTCTGTAGTGGAGTCAGCACAATTTCCCATAGCGACAATGCGTTCAGCAGCAATAACTTTAGAGTTTCGGCCGCTATCATCGCCATGCTGATAACAACAAGAAGGAAAACAAATGAGACTTTGATAACCGGTTTCGTCATAGACAATGTTTGAAGGTATGTGTTCCGGAAAAGTTTAGTCTAAACTTTGTGCAAAAGATGTCCGAAGGATACCTTGTCCGAAAGCACTCAATCGATAAACTCTAACCATTCCAAACTTTTATAACGATCGCTTTGATATCGCTCGAGACTACTCAGCCCGCCTTAAAAATCCTGTTGGTCGACGATGACCGCATGACCCGCCTACACCTGAAAAACTTAGTGTGCAAAGCGGGGCATCGTGTGGTCGAAGCGGCGAATGGCCTCGAAGGTGTTTCGGCATTTGAAAACGAAGCGCCTGATTTGATATTGATGGATGTAAGCATGCCAGTGATGACTGGTTACGAAGCCGCTACCCTGATTAAACAGCAAGCGTCAGAGCGTTTTGTACCAATCATTTTTCTCACCGCGCATAGCGACGATGAATCTTTGGCTCAATGTGTGGTCAGCGGCGGCGACGACTTTTTGGCAAAACCGGTCAATAAGGTCTTATTAAACGCCAAAATTACCGCGATGTTGCGTATTAGCCGCATGAATCGCGAGTTGGAAGTCTATAAAAGACGCACAGAGGAGGAAATCGAATTGAGCCATCATGTGTTCGACTCGCTGACCCGACGGATGAGTGATAACATCATCTCGGAAATAACTAACTGGCAGCGTTCGGCTGGTCATTTTAACGGCGATTTGATGATTTATGACAAGTCGCCCTCCGGCAAATTGTATCTGCTGTTGGGCGATTTCACCGGGCACGGCCTATCCGCAGCAATTGGAGCCCTGCCAACTTCGGACGTGTTTTTTGCTATGACGCGGCGCGATTTCGACGCCGCTTCTATTCTGGCCGAGATCAACCGGAAATTGCGCGAGATCATGCCTATCAGCCACTTTTGCGCCAGTGGCTTTATATGCTACGACGCAGAAACGGATTTGATTGAAATATTCAATGGAGGCCTGCCTCCTATAATCGTCTTGGATGCTAACCGCAAAATCGTTAGCCACATTAATTCGCGTAACTTGCCCTTGGGCATTCTATCTGCAGGCAGTTTTCAACCAGAAATTACGACTCTAACAAAAAAAATCGGATATACGCTGATACTCTATTCTGACGGTGTGACTGAAGCGCGAAATAGCGACGGCCAAATGTTTGGCGAGGATAGATTAAATGCAGCTTTACAAAGCGCTGACGCACCTTATTCCGCCATAAAGACGGCATTGGAACACTATATTGGTAGCCAACCCTTGGAGGACGATGTATCTTTAGTAACAATAAGTCTGTAAGACGGTGTTCAGTTTATATGCATAAACCGACATTCAACAGATGTAATTGACCGGCAGCATAGGGTCGTTGCTTGCCTTTCACTACCCATCCTGTAAGCACATCAGGTATCTTTTTGCTCACTCTGAGTAATGATTAGCTAGCTGCATTTTACAATCGCCAACTCATCCCACTGGGTTGTATAGCGTTTTGACATGCGTTCGGGCTGGAACTGCCAGCTTTTGTTTAATCCTGTGGCGGCTATAGATATGGACTTAGGAAACCGATGGTTGATTTTATCGAAGCAGGCCATTAACTCTCGCTCCTTTGAAGATTTTGGGTTGGCAAACAAATCCGTCTGACCAGGCATGGTATTGGGGTAAAGGCCACTTAATTGGATTCCGCATTTCTGGTAACGGTAACCCTCCTTGTAAATACCCTGCAACAACTGCTTGGCAACATTGATCAACCTGCGTGTATCTTGCGTGCCTATTGCCAATTTCAAAGTTGCTGAACGTTGATATTGAGGTTCTTGTGGATTAAACGGGTTAGTCCTGATAAACACGGTTAAACGATCTGCTGTCGAATCCTGTGCTCTGAGCTTTTCCGCTGCCCGGCTGCAGAACTCGGCTAAAGCTTCCGATAATTCCTTCAAATTATCTAAAGGCCGCTTAAAACTTCTGGAACACATGATTTCTTGTTTGTCCGGCGCTATTTCTGCAAGCTCCAGGCAGGAAATGCCATTTAGTTCCATGATCGTTCGAGCCAAAACAACACTGAACTGCGACTGCATTCGTTGAACGGGCTGCTGCGCCAAAGTCCAGACGGTGTGAATGCCGAGTTGCGAGAGCTGCTGGCTTAGGCTTGAACCTATACCCCAGACTTCATTGACCGGTAACAGGCGCATTAACCGCTCCCGCCGTTGAGGGCAGGACAAATCCACAACACCGTTGGTTTTAGGCCATTTTTTAGCGGCAAAATTTGCCAGTTTTGCCAACGTTTTAGTCGGCCCCATTCCGACGCAAACTGGGATGCCGGTATTTTTCTGGATCGATTGTTTAATAGTGAGACCATAACCGATAGGGTCTTGCTGACAAATCCCGGTCAAATCCAAGAATGCTTCGTCAATCGAATAAATTTCGGTACTCGGTGAAAATGTCTCTAATAATGACATCACTCTGAAAGACATGTCGCCATATAACGCAAAATTTGATGAAAACAAATGGACATCATGTTTTTTAACCAAGTCGGCCACTTGAAAGAGCGGCACCCCCATTTTGACACCGAGGGATTTTAAAGCCTTGTTCCTAGCGATAAAGCATCCATCGTTATTGCTGAGTACGCCTACCGGTTTATCCCATAAATCCGGACGGAATACGCACTCGCAACTGACATAAAATGAGTTACAGTCTACTAAGGCAATCAGGGGTCGCGGCGGCAGTGCAGAAAGGGAATTGCGTGGGTCGGGCATAGGAATAAGCTTTTTAAGTGGCGCCAAAGTATACTTTTTGTTCTAATTTTGTTCTATTTTATTAGGTAACTTCATTCCCATGAATTTGCTGCGGCGTTCTGCCATCCAGGGTTGGAACATTTTTTAGCTTGTCCAGCATGACTTCCAGCTTCTGCAGGTCGCCCTTGACGATCTGTTGTTCCTCGGGCGTTAATGGCACCTCCTCAAGATAACGGTGCAAAAACGCTTTGGCCGCCAGTGCTTCACCCTTGACCGAATCCTTGGGTATATTGAAGTCGCAGCCAGCGCAGGCCATACGGTGTGGGCAGGTACTCCAGAAGGGGTTCGAGCAATAAGAGGAGCCTAAATCATAATATCGGTAAGGCTCACCCTTGGCTGCGGCTCCACTGACCACGGCTGTATGGTCGATAAGTACTTCGATTAGGTGTGACATCTGATCAGCTTTCGCAAAAGCGCCCGCTAACTGCGTTGGTTTTGTCCGAATGTAGTACAAAGTAGATTTTGGACTGCGATGACCTGACCATCGCATCAAATCAAATAGGGACATCCCTTGAGGTACGCTAGCTAAGGCAGTGACAGCCGAGGCCCGTCCCCTGTGGCTGCTGATTTTGCCTCTGCTGTCCTCTACAGGCAATCCGGCTTTGGCGCATAACATCGGGATGATCGTATCATTGATTGCCGAGTGTCCAATCGTCTTGCCACGGTACTGAAACAAAAACCGTACGCGTTCACCTGTCTTGGGATCGATTAAGAAACCTTGTTCAGGCCGAATTGCTTCCCATTCAGTGATAAACTGCCGGGCGATTGCACTCACCGGTTTTGTGAAGGCGGTGAAGGTTTTGCCGGCCGGCACATCTAAATAGCATAATGTGCCGGCGGCAATTGTTGTGCCGGTCGTTTCATCAATAATGGGATCATTTTGGGCTCGCGCACAGCCGACGCGAAGGCGGATGATTTCGTTCTGGCGCAGTCCGGCATGAGTCCATACGACGCTGATCGCCCGCAACATTTCTAAGGGATACCAAATCTCACTCAGTTTATCGTTCGCTTCAAGATTGAGGCTGGCCCATACCAATTTGAGCCAAAAATTGTCGTCTATGGCTCGCGGATTAGGGCCGCATAATCTCAAGATTGAATTCGGTGTGGCCAAATGATAATACGGATTAAACTTCAGCCGGACCCAGCCCCAATGTTGAATGTCACGGAAGAAACGCCGCATGGCATACAGTACGGAGCGTTTGGAATTAGCGCCAAGCGGCGTTCCTAGATTAACTCGCCCAGTATAGTCGAACGAATGAAGCTGCCATTCGCCAACCTTGAGCCGATTTAGGGCTGCGAGAAAATCAGCACAGGTTTCGACCGTCCAATCCGCCGGACTGGTGATTTCTGGATGAATTTGGGCTAGCCACAGGCCAGCACGCAGAATATAGCTGTAGTTAGACTCCCGTGTTTTAGGTTGCAAGGTCGATGTTTCCCGCCATCGCCGGCAATAATCGACCCATTGCGGCGCAATACCACCACCGCTTTTTTCCGAGCTATAACTAAATCTGGTGTTTGGAGTTGAAGAGAAGCGGCGTATCTGGTTGATTATTTGTGACCAAACAAAACGATCAACCGAGGAATACGCCACGATGAAGAAGAGTAATGTAATCGACCTGTCGAGTCGAGAAGAGAACGCCGATCCTTTGACCGACCTGATTCGGCAAGGGGCGCGCAAGCTGATTGAGCAAGCGATCGAAGCCGAATTGGCGATCTATCTGGAAGCCTTCAGCGAGCGGAAGCTGAACAATGGCCGGGCAGCGGTGGTCCGCAACGGTTATCAGCCGGAACGTGAGATTCAGACCGGCATCGGCCCCGTATCCGTTAAAGTGCCGAAGGTTCGGGCGAAAGACGGCCAAAGCGCTACCTTTCGTTCGGCTCTGGTACCGCCGTATGTCCGTAAGACACGTTCTCTGTCTGCCGCGTTGCCCTGGCTATACCTGAAAGGCATTTCCACGGGTGAAATGGAAGCGGCGCTGGAAGTGTTGGTGGGGTCGGAAGCCAAGGGGCTATCGGCCAGTACCGTGGCGCGTTTAAAACGCGATTGGGCAGCCGAATATACCGATTGGCGAGCGACTCGCCTGGATCGTGACCAATGGGTTTATGTGTGGGCCGACGGCATCTATAGCGGTTTACGAGCGGAAGACGCCAAACTGTGTGCCTTAGTCATCATCGGCGTCAATGAGCGCGGCGAGAAGCGCTTTCTGGCGATTGAAGACGGCGTGCGCGAATCGACGCAGAGTTGGCGGGAAGTGCTGCAGGGTCTGAAGGCGCGCGGCATGAATGCCCCTAAGCTGGCCATAGGTGACGGCGCGATGGGCTTCTGGTCGGCGCTGGACGAAGTCTACAGCGACACCCGGCAGCAACGCTGCTGGGTACACAAGATGAACAATGTGCTGAACCGTGTGCCGCAATCGGTACAGCCGAAGATGAAGCAATCGCTCTACGACATCTGGCAGGCTGACACCCAACAGCATGCTGAGCGGGCATTTGATCAGTTTGCCACGCTGTTTGAGGCCAAATATCCCAAGGCGGTTGAGTGTTTGTACAAGGATCGAAATGAACTATTGGCGTTCTATGACTTTCCGGCACAGCACTGGCAAAGCATCCGAACGACCAACCCCATTGAATCGACCTTCGCCACCATCCGGCACCGGACTACCCGAGCCAAGGGCTGTCTCTCGCGGGATGGCATGCTGCACATGCTGTTTAAACTGGGTCAATCAGCCGAGAAAACCTGGCGTCGCCAGCGAGGATTTGATTATCTTGCCAAAGTGATTACCGGCATCCCATTCAAGGATGGCATTGAAGTCGATACCACTGACCGGATCGCCGCTTGATTTAGCCCTGAACACCAGATTTGACAATAGCTCTTTTTTCCTTCCATGAGACATAATTGCGCATCCGGAGTGGCTCGGGCAGGATTCCCAGTGCGGCCAACCCGTGGGAGAGCTTGCCGATACCGTGAGCTTGGGCGCTGTACTTTTCACGGGTGCGTTCCAAGAGTTCGGCATCGAAACTTTCCAGGTAAGGGTTGCGGTTTTCCAGCATTACCGCTGCCAGGATGGATGGAAAATTCTGCTGTAGATTAACTTTGCCATACCCAATTTTCTGTAAAGCCTGATGTAAACGCCCACATTCGTGTTCGAAAAGTTCTTCTCCGAAAATCAATCGCCCAAGACCGGATAAATAAAATATAGGGCCAATGCAATGGACGAGGCGGAAATCGCAGAGAAGATAAGCATTCGCGGTGATGAAAAGTCGTGCGCTTGAGTGGATTAATGGGTGGCAGACTAAATCAATCCAAGCCTGCTGACTCCAAACCCAGTAGGGCTGCTGCGTTCGCTGAATCTCTTGCAGGATGGCGGTCTGAGCTTTGGCGTGCCTTTTTAGCAGGCTTTGCTTCGAACTCAAAGCCGCCACATCCCGTAGCGGCAAATAAAGCCTTGGCACAGCAGCTCTAACCCTCATGGTATTACTCCAACTGACCAATGCACATTCTTCAGTTTCCGATAGATATGGACTTCGATCATACTGAGCCAAATCAAGAGGCCATTGCCAATTCTTCGCACTTACAGAATCTAATTGAGCCATAGAGCATTACTCCATCTTCGCAAATAAAGCCGCGTCGATTTTGGCATCGGCATAACGGATGGCCTCAGTCATCCGGTTTAGTAGGTCTGCGCCGGAAAAATGAAGGTACATCAATGTCGTTTGCGGGTTGCGGTGTCCCGCATAGGCACTCAGCTCATGCAGTTTCCAGCCAGCTTGTGCGAGGTGAGTCAAACGCAGATGGCGCAAGCTATGTGTACTAAAGCCCTCGACACCGGCCTGTTTTGCCAAGCCTTCGACAATCTTGCTCCAGGTCCATTTCGAAATTGGCTGACCAGCGTTGCGGCGTGATTCGGAGAAAAATACTAATCCGGCTTGCTGATTGATCCGATGACGATAAACCAAATATTCGCTCAATGCATTTCCAGCAGTAGCGGCATAACAGACTGTTCGAGGTGTACTGCTCTTTGTGGTTTCGGGTCGAATACGAATGAGGCGATGAGCAAAATCGAAGTCGGTGACACGCAAATTCACCAATTCCTCACGCCGCAAGGCGCCATAATAAGCCAGAGCGAACATCAATCTATTTCGAAGAGATTCCTGAGTAACCGCTTCGATGAGTTTTTTCCAATCCTCTTCCGAGGGAATGGCAGGTAGTAGTTTAAGTCGCCGAATCAAGCCGTGCGCAAATCCAGGATGGTAGTCGCTATTTCGATTCAGATAAGTGCCACGAGGGACTGGATTAAAGTCCCGAATATCTTGGTAAACCAAATGGTCATACCACAGGCGAACTGCCGTAAGATATTGCTGCATCGTAGCATTCGAGTGGCAGTATGACTTTTTTCCATCCTGAGCATCGCCACCCAAATACCGAACATAGAGGGAGACGTGCTCCAGCGTGGCTTTTTCGGCTTCCACTCCCAAGCCTTGGCAAAATCTAAAGTAATTGCTGAGTGCGCGCGCATAGGCGTCGAGCGTTGCGTCGGCACGTCCCAAGTTACCCAGCAGAACCAGCCATGATCTACCGTACGGGTTTTCAGAAAGAAAGGGGTAACGTTCCCAAACGAGATTAGCCATGAACGTGTAACTCCACTCGGAACTAAATCTGTTCACCAGATTATGGCACCAATAATTTTGATTCCAAATAACTTACTACAGCGAGTAGTTGGACGAGAATAGCTGGATCTGATGCTGATCCACCAACTGCCGCACCTGAAACAACGGCACGCCCATTTTGATGCCCAGCGCTTTGACTTCATTGCTGCGGGCGACGATGCAGCCGTCGTTGTTGCTGAGTACGGCCACCGGTTTGCCGATCAGGTCGGGTCGAAACACCCGTTCGCAGCTAACGTAAAAATTGTTGCAATCGACCAGACCGATCAGCTTGGCTGCTGGAGTAACGATGGCCGTCACACGGCATGAATGACGTTGGTCACCACACCCCAAACCACCAGCTCCAGCTCGTCGTGGAGTGGAAAATCAGGATAGACCGGATTCTCAGCGCGCAGTTTCCATTGCTCGTCTTCCAATACCAAGCGTTTGACCGTCAGCTCGCCATTCAACGCGCAGATCACGATTTTGCCTGAAACCGGCTCTATCGAGCGATCCACCACCAGAATGTCGTTGGGATGGATGCCGGCCCCCAGCATCGAATCGCCTTGAGCACGGACAAAAAAAGTGGCTGCCGGTTTTTGCACCAGCAGTTCGTTCAGATCAAGGGTTTTGTCGACATAATCCGCTGCCGGCGACGGAAAGCCCGCCGAGACTTTGCTGGCGAATAACGGCAAGCGGCATGCAGACAGTGGCCGCTTGGGCGTCAAGATGGCAGGTTGGTCCAGATGCAACCCAGCAAACGCGCGACGCTTCAACTTGAACTGTAACGGCAGATTCGACATCATCACTCCATGGCAACTTCTAGGGCTGCATAGTCTACCGTCGAAAATGCATTTGTTCTATATTTGTTCTTTTTTCGAGTGCCAGCCATGTGCGGTCGCTACAGCCTGACCACTGACGCGGCAACACTGGCCGAGCATTTTCAGGTGTTGAGGCCGATTCGATTTCAGCCCAGTTACAACATTGCCCCGAGTCGGAAGATTTTGAATATCGTCGAACTCGATGATGGCTCGCGCAAGGCGGTGAATCTGTTCTGGGGATTGGTATCCTCCTGGGCCAAAGACAGTAAAAACAGCTCACACCTGATCAACGCACGCATGGAAACGATTCAGGAAAAGCCCTCGTTTCGCAGTGCGTTTAAACATCGACGCTGCTTGATACCCGCAGACGGCTTTTACGAATGGGAACGCCGTAACGGCAAACAAGCTTTCCACATCCACCGCGATGATCGTCAGCCCTTCGCCTTTGCCGGATTATGGGAGCAGTGGCAGCACGAAGCCGAAACCCTGTATTCCTGCACCATTATCACCACCGCTGCCAACGCATTGATGCAACCGATTCATGAGCGAATGCCGGTGATCATTTCACCGGAGCATTATCACGACTGGCTCAACAAAGCTGTGGATGCGGCCCATGCCTATCGGTTGCTCGATAACCCCGCCTACACCCACACGGTTGCGACACCGGTTGGCGATTGGGTCAATAATCCTCGGCATGATGATGAGCGTTGCATAGCCCCGATTTAGACTAACGCGCAATGTTGGCGTCAATCACAGTTGGCGCTACACTTTCATCAAAGAAGTCGAAAACAGGTAATAGACGTGGAAAGAATAATATTGGCGCTGTGGATATTCTCAAGCGGAGCCTTTGCAGCGGGTGATGAAAAGCTTTGGCCTGAAGACAAACCAAAAAACTTTTGCCTAGATCCATCCTTGGAGACCAAAAGCGAAAATTTAGCTAAAGAGCATCCTGAGGATGAGCGATTGGTGAAGCTTGTAGCCTTGCGTTCTGGTTTATGTAATCTGGTATTAAAAAACATCGTTCCGCTAAATACTGCCATCGATATATTTGATGCCGAAAAGGAAAGCGAGATGCAAAAACGCTTACAAGAGGGACAAACCAATAAAGGGGATATCGTTCTGTAAACGACTCGAGAATGAGCAATACTTTTTCCAGAGTTTGTGTCGCTATCGACCCAGGCTGTGTAGAATCGCGAGATTTATTAAAAAATCTCGCGGCCAATTAGCCGGGAGTGTAGATGAAGCGCTTCATTCAGAGTACAGACCGAACTCAGGTAACCCTATTTCCTGAGCAATTGGACTTTTCGCCGCGGACAATCCTATTCGGGTCGTTGATGTCTTTGTTGAACAACTCGACCTGGACAAATTAGGATTCAAAAGGGTTACGCGTGCCTAGAAAATCGACAACCTACTAGTTAGAGTTTGTTAAGCTGCATCTTGCTCAGATCATTACCCAAAAATATTTCACATCAAGTTTGTTAGCCAACCCATTGAAGTGTGCCAAATCGCCTCAGTCACGCAACAGATTGTTGCCCCATATCGACTTGATATATCAATAAAAACTGAAACAATGCTCCCCCACAGCCAACACGACTGGTTTGATGGAGGACCTGATGAAAATATTATTAGTTACTATGACCGTGCTGTTTTCTGCGGCGATTCTGCTGATCGCAGGGTTTCAGCTAATTCGCTTATGCGTTACCGAATTGGTGGAATTTGTCTTAGAAGCCTGGCGAAGTCCCGAACTGCAGTCGACTAATTAATGTAATCGTAATCTAACAAGATGCCTTTGGGAAAACTGCCGATCATCATCGTACATAGGGAACCGTTGGTTTGAAAAATCCACAGAACGGCTCGATAAGAAAATGAAAATAACAATGAAGTAGGCAAAGCATTTGTTCTTGAACTCTGAGCACCACAAGCCCTTATTGTCAGATCAGCAATCTATCTAACGAATTATTGTGATATTGATTCAGTTCCAATACAAATTCCTCATGGAGCGGAGAAATGCGCAACAGTTATCAACAGCCACTCATAGTTATCCACAACATTCCGTGTTCAAACTGCGTTAATTTCGTTGTTTGCGAACACTATTCCCGTTTTTTTTAACCATCAAGACCGTAGTAGCGCTCCGTTTATTCCGTTTTAAAGTAACATGAAATAAACGAATTCAAACGGTAACTCACTGAAATAAATAAAGAAAACCAGTTGGACTAAGATTATAGTCTTTTTATAGTATTAATTAAGTCTTTCTAAGTACCGCCGCAGTCATCGGCGGGTAAAACCAAAATAATTTCGTTAAATCCAATTTGAGTTGACTTTGATACCCATTTCGGAGAACACAAAGATGACATGAAATATATTGCGGAGCAGTATGAATTAATCGCTCTACAGCTAATTTCTTACTCCGTAGTCTAACGACATGAAGTTAAACGCCGCATTCGACATTTAAGGTGATCCCATCCCAAAAGCATAAGGAAACCACTAATTTCTAGTTTCCGCATGGATTCTTTAATGATTAGGGACCAGAATCATCCGTAGTGTCGCGACATCAAACCTACCTTAATTACGATCCATGTTCATACAAGGGAAACCTCGAAAAACCTATTTCCCTTAATTACACCAGAATAAAATCAATAGGTTATATTGCTGTTTCTGCTAAAATCAGAGGTTGTTAGAAAGTCCCTAAGACTAAAACCGTTGACTGCAATTGTCTTACAACATTAGGATGTCTGCCCTGCCCTGCCCAACGCAACAATTGTCTACAAAACCCACTGCTTTCTCCGTAGTATAACGACATGAAGGATCGTTTGTATCCTTGCGTTTTTTACAGTGGTTTAGCCAATTATTTACCGTAGTCATGCTACATGAAGATCAATACCCTACTTATCTAATATTTCTTTTGGTGCCATGTCCGGTACCGGACACCAATCCGTAATAACGACTGTGTACCCTGGTATGCCTCCATAAGCGTTATGTCGAACTCGTAAATAACGCACAGCAACCTCTACTTTTCTTACTACCGTAGTAGCACTACATAAAGAAATGTCCAATTTCAACTCACCGGTACCCTGCTAAATTTTAGGAACTTCAACCTTCAAGAGACAATTTGCCGCAAAATTAGGCGATATCAGCTGCTTACTCCGTAGTAGTACGACATAAAAGTAGTGTTGGGGCGAGAACGAATTCGTTGCGAATTAGTTCTGTTTGATCCTCTTAACCGCGCAATTTTTTGTTGGTACGATTTAATTGATAAGGATACCTTCTGTCCGGCACCGGACATTTTAACTAAAGATCACATCAAATCTCCGTAGTATTGCTACACATAAGAATTATTGAATCTTCTAAATTCAAGCTCAGATAACCTCTGATGAATGCTGTATTCGTGAGGATTTAACCTTTAACCCATTGATTTAACTAGTGCTGGAATTTGAGATATCGAATTTTCGTAGGACCCAAGTTCTACTTTCTCTCCGTAGTGTCGCTACATTAAGGTACTTTCTAACCCATTCAATTGAGCTCAATTTGCTGGTATGTGAATTAAAATCAGCTAGTTACGTACTCAATAGAGCTCGAGGAAGTATAAAATTTCAATTTCTTTCTCCGTAGTAGGGCTACATGAGGGATATGCTTAATTAGCACGCCGTTGAAGAACTGGTTGATAGACGTTTGCGCAGTGCAAAATTGACTAAATATTGCTGACTGATGCAAAGAGTGCCACTAGAGATAGACTCCCTAAAGTGCCAAAGATATAAATTCAACAGCCACCAAACCCAAACTTAACGAGCCTTTAGTTCACCGTAGTTTCAGTACATGAAGAAAGCAACTGAGCAAAATCGGCAAACGACCTCTTCTAGTTGATAAGATTTTCACCCATACAAGGATCGAAAATCAGGACTCCATATTGATTGCCCTCGGTACCACTAGCAGGTTGGTGAAAAATTCTTTTTTACAAACAATCGAGTCTATATTTAGTGCCACCAGTTTGGCGTTGACACTAAATAAAGGCCTCTTCCAGCTGAATTAGTAGCCAGAATATGGTTTTTCACCAACCTGCTAGCCATCAGCGTCAATTTAGCTTTGACCCCGCAGGTGGATTAAAGCAGAAGTGAAAATTGAGGCCAATTAGAGTGCTTCCGCTGTCTTTATAGGTACTGCTTTAAGCGACAGCTAATATGCCGTGATAGTGTGTATGGAAGGGCTGCAGATCCATAAACTGTCCAAGGAACTGGGAAAGTGCGTTAGGGCCAGACACGGCCATCCGAGATCAATGCTGGTATGAGTTCCAGCAACAATTGAGCAAACTGGCTTGGTATAGCGGACAGTTCAGTGTTTCACCACCCAAAAAACAGTAGGAATTTTTCATGATGGGCCTGTGTCGCCAAAGAGAATGGGCGAACTCAAGCGCAATTAAGGTATGTGAAATGAGTTTGAGAGAAATCGCGTATCTGGTCGGCGCAATCAATGCACTACGGGTACAGACATGGCGGATTAGCTTGTGCGGAGATTTCACGTGCGATTAGGGTCTTAAGCCAAGAACCCACAGTAGTGCTCAGGCTGTCGCAGCCGGAGTGCCAAGAGATGCTCTTTGCTTCAGGCAGGTGACGAGGTCAAATTTGGGTAGAAATTTAAGAAATTCTTAAGTCAAAATTTTGTCCGGTACCGGACACTTCTAGAGTTGATAACGTTCTTACTCAGTATTACGAATAAATGGAGTATCTGCTATGTGCATTCAAAATTCTCCGAGAGTACCGAATGGATGGTCGCGGGAGCTTTGAAACATATAACGTATGCTCTGCTCTGTTCTGTTTGAAGTTAACGAGGGATTTAACGTTTGGCAGATTCAGAAATTTTATGACTAGAGCAGTCCTTAAAGAGTGAATACCACCATCCAACCTATTCTTATATAGATGGGCAAAGCCTAAGCCATATCCATCACAAAGAGATCCTCTTCAGGTCGGAAAAACTAAATATTCATTCATTTAATTCTTCCGCCGCCTTGAAAATTCAAGGACAAAAGGTTCACTTCTTCCTGTGCCGTGTATGACAAAATCGCACCAATCAAACTGGTCACGAAGTTGCTTTAATACTGCTTCCATACGCGGCCGTAAACGGGAACGATCACCATGCCAATGGATCACATCCGCTATGTATTCAAGTTCTTTTTTATAATAGTTACCTTGGGTGCAAAGAAAACGATAAAGTGCCCTACCGTTTGCTGAAGATATCTGCCGGCGCATTTTCCAGTTATGAAAGGTCGCCTGTTCCCTAAGCCACTTAACCATAAGCGGTGAGAATTGAGCAAATATCAACCCGTCTTCTTCATAAGCACGCCATTGAATATCGACTAGTCTGATCGTTTGGCCATCCCAACTTTCTCCAAGGTATAAATCCTTTTTTCGTGTTTCCAGTTCGATGCTGACGTGGGCAAGCCTTCTTATTGATTCAATAGTTGCTTTGTAATTCAGACCCGAATCATTGATACCAAGTTCTTTATTGATCTGTCCTACTGTTGCGATCATAACCTGGACAGTTAGGTTTCCCCGCTCATCGTTTAGCCATGATGAATCGTTAAGAGGAACTGGTAATTTTGATCCCTGCCCAATTAAGCGCCTACCCGATAACTGAAGCATTGCGAATAAAACATCTTCGTCCTCGATAGTCACTGGTGGTCCAAAACGTCTGCCCCGACCAAATGGCGTTTCAAACGCGAATGCCAAATCTTTATCAAGCATGTTGCGCTGACAACGTGCTGGAATGGGAACAAAAATTGGTAAACGCGCTAAAAGAGTTGGGATGGCATTCGTATCTGAAACAGATAATGAAGTGAATAAACCTAATTGCTCTGCTTCTAGTAAACGTGCATCAGCAGCCTTCACTAACTTTCTACCGATCCCCTTTATTTTTTTTCGATTTTCAACAGGCAGCATAGGTGTAGCTTCTTTGACTATTGTGTTCATCGTCACTAAATCAATTGCCTGTTCTTTTTCAGCGTCGAATAAATCCTTTTGCCGTTGTTTCGACTCCGCATTTCGCTTAGCAAGGAATTTGTCCATTTTTGATTGCGAAGCTGCCATTCATAACTCCAATATAGGTCTCAAACGGTATATCTAGTAACAAGTATGATCGTAAAATACTAATTGGTCAATGTACAATACACTAAGCAGTGTGGTACTATCAAGCGTATAGTACAGTTAGGAATAGAACTGTCCGGTACCGGACACTTAGGAATCGACTCTAAAAAATAGGGTGAAAGCAAAATGGCAGCAGAACAGATCACAACTATACCGGATTACGCAAAACTGAAAGTACTCACAATCGGTAATCATAAAGGTGGAGTAGCAAAGACAACTTTGTCAAAGTTGTTGACAGAGTACAGCGTCCGTAAAGGGAAACGAGTGCTGGGCATTGACATTGATCCACAATGCAATTTCTCCGCAAGGTTTGTACAGATGACAGAAGACGGCGGTACGCCACCTTTTCATCCAAATTTTGATCCTAAGGATCCGACATGGGACGAATTACCATATGCACCACCAGGATATTGGTCCATCGCGGAATTTTTCCGATTAGGATACGCAGAACCTTATCCCACAGATCACCCTACTCTAAGTTTTATCCCATCACACAAAAGAGAATTGACATCCTTTCTCGAGCAAGTTGAGAGGAATAGTATTCAAGAAGCCGTTGTGGAGCATATGAGGGCTATGTTGTCAATGGAGTATTACCAAGACGAGTTCGATCTCGTCATTATCGATACCCCACCCCAAACCTCCGCATTAACAGCATCAGCAGCTCGTGCAGCCACCCACTTATTAATACCGACAGAAATGCAAGAAGATTCCGTTGCAGGCATGGCTGATATGGCACAACTATGGCAAGCAGAGAATCAGGTGCGAGATACCAATAAATTACAATTGATTGGTATCCTGGCAACAAAATACGATCCACAGTCAGCTGCCCAAAGAAAAACAATGGAACAGCTAATTCAGAATGAAGTATTAGGGGACAAGTTAATTAACCCACCTATGCGTTATTTACAGACATATGCTAATAGTTCTTCAACCTTTGCGAACCCGCGATCACTCTTTGAGATGCACGAAAATACACCTGCTCGAAATGAGGCAGAACAATTTTGCAAAGTAATTTTTGAGAGGATCTTCCAATGACCGAAGAAGGACTACCCAGAAAGCCAGGGCTTTTAAAGAGAAATGCAGTAGGCGTACAACCTGGTACGATCTCAAAAGTCGCCGCGCAAATTGCGGCAGCTGAAAATGCAAAACAGCAAGAATACGAATTACGGCAAGTACCGCTGGCAGATATTCAGCTATGGGAAGATCAGCCAAGGACATTTCATTTAACGCTCAGTGACATATATCGTGGATATATCCAAGAGGATGATCCGTATCGAATGAACAAAACCGAGGAATTAGAAGGGATTATCACTTTGGCAATGAGCTTAAAGGAATTTGGTTTGCTTAATCCACCAATTGCATTTGCATTGCCTGGAAAACACGTTCAGTTAATGGGTGGGCAACGTCGAACGATGGCTGCTATTTTTGGTCTATTTCACCTGGAAACCATCATAGATGAGCAGGAGAATAGGGTCCATGAGTTGACAATCAATCCGGAACCGGATTTAACCCTCTTGCATGTTGAACGAATTACCGTAAAAGTATTTTTACGTAAACCACAAGCACAAACGGTAGAACGCCTGGGTATCATCGATAATGTTCAACGCGATGATTTATCAATTGGTGACAAATTACGATGGCTAATAAAGTTCTCAGCGCATCAAGAAGAGAAAGGAAGGGCGGTCCGGTGGCGTGATTTGGTTGATACCTTAGGACTTTCGAGATCACAAGCTTATGAGTGGATGAACGTAGTCCAAACGCGAAATGATGAATACGTTAGACAGGTCATCCAATTCGTTATTGAGGGAAACGCATCGTTTGCCAAGTTACTGGAATTAGCTAAAGCGGACTCTCACCAACGAGCTCATCAATTTCGCCAATGGTTTGGTGAAAGAGGAGGGCGTGGCAATACGGCAAAGGTTTCCCTGGGGCACACGACAAATCTAAATGCTCTGAAATCGTTGGTTCTAGCTAACGTCGACGACGATCATTTGGAAGAGTTCAAGGCTCTAAACTGGGATGATCCTAAAAGTGTAAAGAAAGCCTTTGCTACATTTTTAGACTATTGGATAGAAAAAAATGGCTGATGTTCGTCCCCAGGGTATCAAGGCAAATGCATCAATTAGGAAAGTCACTGTAAAGCTACCAGCGACTCTTAAATTGTCGTTACCAGCCAAGATATTGGCAGATGGTTATAACATGCGCCAGAAAAGTAAATGGGTTGTCGAAGCAATACAATCCTTATTAGCAAAGAATGGATGGGAAGGGGCTTTGCTTTCCGAATTGGTTGTCAAACCAAATACACAAGATGTATTCAGTATTCCAGACGAATTAGTTGCAAAAATCAATATGGAAGCTCATCGAGTAGCATTGCAGAATCCCAGTCTTAATGCCAATCAATCTACAATTATTCGGGCGGCCATTAACAGGCGGTTAATAGGCTTTTTCCAAAAGCCTGAATGACTATGGATTGAGTTTCTTCCGAAACATTCGTTTACCAGAAGATCGGCGATAAGTGTAGGTGATGAAGTGCATTGCTTTATTCTAGATCAAGTCAGTTGAGCTACTTGGAAGAGGGGATGTATTAAGGTTATTAGAAATAACTATAGAACCCTATTATCTTCGCAAAGGAGTAGGGCGTGGCCATCGTTGCAAACCACCCGCGAATATCGACCTTAGTCGGTATTCCAAAATAAATTCAAGCATTCGTATGCAGGCCGCGTTGGCGTGGTCGCGTTCGGTCACATCGAGCCAAATGTTTTCCAGGCTTTGGCCGAGGTCTTGGTGCCGCGATTCCGCCATCTCCACGAATGCTTAAGGAGGCTGCCATGCTTGTGCGAGCACGTAGGGCTGTAATGAAAAGTAGTGATTAGTTGACTGGTAGGCGATCTATAGACAGCGTCTATATCACTTGCTCGAAAGAAGCGAGGATAGTGTCCACTTATAATCAGGTGGGCACTTATGAAGGAGCAGACTACTCGCTTATCGCGCCCATTGATTGCAGGACACGGGCGAGATGGCCGATGTCTTTATGATCCGGAAGCGAAACGGGAACTGGTCCGAATCTATTTGCAACCGGGACTATCGGTTGCCAAGATCGCGCTAGAACACGGCATCAATGCCAATCTGCTGCGTAAATGGATAGGCTTATACCAAGAAGCAGGCGCCTCTGTCCGGCACGGCACATTAGCGTTGCCGACCTTTCCGCCAACATCCGCGCAACTGGCAGGATTGAGTACACGAACTTCGAGCGCTCAGCCTAATAAATGGAAAAAGCAGGGAATGATTTTTGCGATAAACCATGGCGGCGTCGATTATTTTCCGGATTACAGGCTGGACAGTGCGGGAGGCTTGCCGCCAATAAAAGTCATGGCCAAGATCATTGGAATCTTTAAAGGCCACAGGAACAGCATACTGGATTCACACGGACAACAGCTTTTTGAGGGCAATCGACCTCAGAATTTGTTGGCGTCGGCGCCGGAGCGGGTGGCCGAGGCTGCCATGGACGAGGTTCAGGAACTGGCGCATAGTTAAAGGATGAGGTTTTCCACAGGCTCCATCTAAGCGCCAATCCGATCCGAGCATACATGGGAATGTGCGTTTTAGTCCTATTCAAGATAAATTGTGTAAACCTTTCCCGCGCTGTAAGGTGGGACGGCGATGAAATGTGCTTGCATAGAGAGAGTGTTTCACGATGTCCCTTACACAGCAGGTTTTAAGAACTTCGAAAATGGCAAGTTAGTTGACCAGGTTCATTCAACTGTTATGGTCAATCAGTAGTTTCAACTCATCGATACCGAGAAGGACCAATATCCGGCCACAGCAAGTGGGCCGAGGTCTTCCATCATCACTGTCCACAAATCCAAGGGCTGTGCCGAATATCCAGGCAAGACGATTCCACACGCGCTGTCGTGGATTTTGGTAACTGCATTCCTATTAAGTCGGAAAGGAATTCACGCAGCTTGTTGGGCGACGCCGAAGCTTACGACACACTTTTCGGATTAGCCGATCGAATAGGTGTCAATATCAAAACCTAATGCAGCACCGCTCTCTGGCCCCGTGCGGCTTGCGGCGACATATTTGACGGACTGTCATGAAATAGGCAGGGGGCCAGATAAGAGGGCTTTCGCATTTATTCGGAGTAACCGGAGCTAGATTGGTCGTTAAAACGGGGGAGGGCCGCAGAATTCTTTTGATATTCACTTGGTTATAAGACTACACAAATATATCAAGGTTTAAGGCGGCTACTGCTGATAAGGATAATAATCAGTAGTTGTTCTTCGTAATAGTTAATTATTTCAGTGAAACACTGAATAAATTATTTAGTATTTATGTCTACAAACGTACGGAAGCCAGAGCAACCGCGGGAATCAGCCAATCACGCGTGCTTGAGCGAAAGACGGGCTTGCTGAGTCAAAATTGGGACGGACGGTACACAACTGCAGTAAACCAAAACCGCCAAAATTAAGGAGATAGGCCACGGCGTATGTGTAGCGGCTTGCAATCGACAACCCGCAAACCTGAAATTAGCGCATTTTTTGACCGGAATTAGCTGCAACTGATGGAGTCGGAAGATTTGGTTTATATAAATTCAATATCAGGACCCTTAGGTAATTTATTGGGGAATGGCGTTGTCCAAGGACAGCAACTCTCCTTTTCCTATCAATCACAAATGCCTTCAAGGGGGGCTGTGTTGTCGCAGTCGCCGTCAGCGCGGATCACTTCGAAGGAAGTTGTTCGGATTCCGTGATCGGGAAATATGCCGTGAAAGCAACTAAATTCGTGAGTCAGTAAAATTCAGATCTGACTGAGTACGGACGCGATGATTGAACGGCTTCCACCATGGGGGTAACGACGTCCACCAAGCCGTTCACTTTGTGGTTTGAAATCAAAGGTAGGATTAGGAATCCCCCCAACACGTTTGAAGGTTATGCCAAAACAATCTTCACCTATCACTAAAACATATTTCAAAGTGATGCATGTTTGCATTATAGTTGCCGTCTCATTTGTGTCGCCTGCTTAGTAGCAATGCCTTTATGACCAAGCACAATAAAGACCAGCCCTTGAAACGCATTACCGTCAACCTTGACCAAGCGGACTATTTGCAAATGGAGCAAATCGCCAAAAATGGCCGAGTATCGACGGCCTGGTTAATCCGAAAAGCCATTAACGAATTCCTGGAGCGGCAACAGGACAGCAAAAATATCCATATCACGATTAAAAGCGTGGATTAGTAAAGGACTTACCGACTGTGTTGAAACTGGAAGACATTAAAAAGGACGCGGCGATTAGCGGCATCGTGCCCGGCGAAGTGGTGCGCGTGGTAACGATTGAGCCGGTGGGCGATCATGCGCTGACGGTGTATTACCGCACGGCGAGCGGTCAATTAGCTGAACGCATGTTGTTCCGTTCCGACGAGATAAATTTAGCGATTGCCGAAGCAGGACGGCCGTGGGCCTTTGATGCGCCCGGCGCTGAGTTCAAACTGGGCCTGGAGGCCTATCGCATCCGCTTGGCTCATCTGTTCGATCCGATGATGGCTGTGCACACTTCGAATGTGGAGCCCTTACCGCACCAGATTTCCGCCGTTTATGAATCCATGCTGCCCCGGCAACCGTTGCGTTACGTGTTGGCGGACGATCCTGGGGCCGGCAAAACCATCATGGCCGGTCTGTTTATCCGCGAATTGCTGATGCGGGCCGATGCCAAACGCATTCTGATTGTTGCCCCCGGCAGTTTAGTTGAACAGTGGCAGGATGAGCTCTATGAAAAATTCGGCGTGGAATTCAAAATTTTCAGTAAGGAACTGGATCAGACCGCACATTCCGGAAACGCCTTTGATGAACATCACCTGCTCATAGCGAGACTGGATCAACTATCCCGCAGTGAAGATTTTCAAGCCAAACTGCAATCCACCGATTGGGACCTCATCGTCGTCGATGAGGCTCACAAAATGTCTGCCAATTACTTTGGCAGCAAGATCAATGAAACCAAACGCTTCAAGCTTGGCAAACTGTTGGGTTCCATTTGCCGCCATTTTCTGCTGATGACGGCAACACCGCATAACGGCAAAGAAGAAGATTTTCAATTATTCATGTCGCTACTGGATGGTGACCGGTTCTATGGCAAATTCAGGGAAGGGGCGCATAAGGTCGATGTGTCCGACCTGATGCGGCGTATGGTCAAAGAAGAACTGCTCAAATTCGACGGCACTCCCTTGTTTCCGGAACGAAGGGCTTCTACTGCCAATTACGATTTGTCCGATCTGGAATCGGCGCTGTACGCCGCCGTGACCGATTACGTCAAAGAAGAGATGAACCGGGCCGACAACCTGGACGGCAAACGCAAAGGCACGGTTGGCTTCGCCTTGACTCAATTGCAACGGCGCTTGGCCTCCAGTCCGGAAGCCATTTACCAATCCTTGAAACGCCGGCGCAAACGACTGGAAGACCGCCTGCGCGACGAACAACTGGTGCAACGGGGTCACCAAGTGGCCGAAACATTGGCTGAATACAACATTGATAACGATGTACCGGATGACCTTGATGAAGCGGCCGATGAAATGGCCGGTAAGGACTATGAAGAATGGACGGAAAAGGTCGTCGACCAAGCGACGGCAGCGAGAACTATTGAGGAATTACGGGCTGAAATCTTCATCCTGCAAAATCTGGAAGAACAAGCTAAACAGGTCGTGCATTCCGGTCAGGATCGTAAATGGGAAGAACTCTCAACCTTACTGCAAGACAAGCCGGAGATGTACACCACCGGCGGCGCTCGCCGTAAATTGATCATCTTTACCGAACACAAGGACACGCTGAATTACTTACGGCAACGCATCGGCGGACTTATCGGTAAACCCGAAGCCGTCGTGGTGATTCACGGTGGCGTCAATCGCGACGACCGCCGAAAGGTCCAAGAATTGTTCCGGAACGATCCCGATGTCCTGGTACTGTTGGCCACCGATGCGGCCGGCGAAGGCGTCAACCTGCAAAACGCCAATCTGATGGTCAATTACGATCTGCCTTGGAATCCTAATCGCCTGGAACAACGCTTTGGGCGGATTCACCGGATCGGACAAACCGAAGTTTGCCACCTGTGGAACATGGTGGCCAATGAAACGCGAGAAGGCGAAGTTTTTCAACGTTTGTTCGAAAAACTGGAAGTCGAGCGTGCCGCGCTCGGCGGTCGCGTTTTCGATATTCTGGGCGAAGCTTTCGAAAACCATTCGTTGAAGGATTTATTGATCGAAGCCATCCGCTATGGCGAACGGCCCGATATCAAAGCCAAGCTGACCCAAGTCATCGAAGGCGCTTTAAATACCCAGCACTTGAAAGACATCATGGCCCGCAACGCCCTGTGTGAAGAGCACATGGGCCTAGAGCAGCTCTACGCGATCAAGGAAGAAATGGAGAAGGCCGAAGCGCGTAAACTCCAGCCTTATTTCATTCGGGCCTTTTTCTCTGAAAGTTTTCGCTTGCTCGGCGGCGAATTACGGCCGCGCGAAAGCGGTCGCTTCGAAATCCGCTACGTGCCGGCCACCATCCGTGAACGCGACCGGGTCATCGGCGAAACACGAACACCCGTGCTAGCTAAATACGAACGGATTTGCTTTGAAAAGCAACATCTCCGCGTCGATGGTAAACCCATGGCCAGCCTGATTCATCCTGGTCATCCGTTGATGCATGCCGTCATCGACCTCACGCTGGAAGCTCATCGTAATAAACTGAAGCAGGGGGCTATTCTGGTCGACCCAAACGATGACAGCACCGAAGCCAAGGTGCTGTTCATGCTCGATCATCGTATTCGCGAGAGTGTGACCGAACAACCCCGCGATGTTTCCCGGCGCTTACAGTTTGTCGAAATTCAGCAAAATGGCAACAGTATTCACGCGGGTTGGGCACCGCATTTGGATTTACAGCCCATTGCTGATGACGATTTGGCTTTGGTCAACGATGTCATTAATGCCCAGTGGCTGAATCAAAACCTTGAAACCGTTGCCTTGGCCCAAGCCTCGACCAAACTGGCTCCAGAACATTTCCAGGAAGTACAACGACGGCGGGAGCGGCAAGTCGATAAAACCCTGGCGGCCGTCAATGAAAGACTGGTCAAGGAAATCAACTATTGGTCAGACCGCTATATCAAATTGAGTGAAGAGGTGGCCGCCGGCAAGCAGCCGCGCTTGCAGCCCGACAACGCCAAACGCCGAGTCGAAGAACTGACCGCCCGGCTGGAACAACGCAAGAAAGAACTGGAATCCATGCGCCATGTAATCTCCAGCACGCCAGTGGTATTGGGTGGGGCATTGATTATTCCGCAAGGTTTGTTGGCCCAACGCAAAGGCGAAACCACGTTTTGCGCGGATGCATTGGCCCGTTCCCGTATCGAACAAATCGCCATGCAAGCCGTCACTGAAGCCGAACGCCGATTAGGTCATGAGGTGATCGATGTTTCTGCTGAAAAATGCGGCTGGGACATTACCGCAAGACCGCCTAAGCAAAACGGCAAACTGCTAGAAGACCGACATATCGAAGTCAAGGGCAGGGCGAAAGGCCAAACGACCATTACCGTCAGCCGTAACGAAATCGTTTACGGCCTCAATCAAAAAGACAAATTTTTACTGGCCATTGTCCTGGTAGATGATACCGGCGATGTCGATGGTCCGCATTATCTGCGCAATCCATTCCAGCAAGAACCGGATTTTGGCGTGGCCAGTATCAATTACGATTTAACCGATCTGCTTTCCAAGGCGCTGGCCCCGGAACAAACACTGTAAGGAAAACCAATACGCATGAGTTCGAACATCAAAGCGCCGAAAAAACTGATCGAAGTGGCATTGCCTCTGGACGATATTAATAAGGCCAGTGCTCACGAAAAGTCTGTAAAGCAAGGCCATCCTTCTTCACTACATTTATATTGGGCCCGGCGTCCATTAGCAGCTGCTAGGGCAGTTATATTTGCTCAAATGGTCAATGATCCAGGGGGCGAAAGAGGATATTTTTCTGGTAAAACAAGAAAACAAGCCGATCAGGAGAGGGAAAGGTTATTCGACATCATTCGTGATTTAGTAAAGTGGGACAATATAAATAACGAAGCAGTATTAAAAAGAGCATATGACGCGATTTGTCATAGCTGGCATGAAACTTGTGAACTTAACAAAGGTAAGCCTGGATTTGACTCTAACACACTGCCAATACTGCATGATCCATTTGCTGGAGGAGGGGCCATCCCTTCTGAAGCTCAACGTCTTGGTTTGCAATCTGTATCAACGGATTTAAATCCTCTTGCATTGATAATAAATCATGCAATGACTGATTTCCCTTCTCAATTTATTGGCGTACAGCCGATTGGACCAGAGAGTAAAGCAAAAAAACAAAAAACACTAGAGTTTGATAACAATGGTCTTCACGGGCTTTGTGAGGATATTTTCAGATATTCAAATATTGTTAAAGAAATTTCATATCAAAAAATAGGATATTTATTTGATGATTTAAAAGAAATAAGGCATGGCAACATAATCGCTTGGATATGGGCGAGAACTGTAGAAAGCCCTAACCCTGCCGCTCGAGGGAGGCATGTGCCTTTAGTGAAGTCGTTTGTTTTGTCCAAGAAAAAAAACAATTACGTCTGGATTGACTATGAAATTGATGAATCAATGGAGTATTCCTTTGTAATTAAAAGTGGCACTGAATTGCCAACTGGAGTAGATGGAACAATTAATAGGTCAGGCGCTCAATGTATATTAACTAACACAAATATCCCACTTTCATACATTAGAGAGCATGGAAAGCAAAATAAATTAAAATATCGGCTTATGGCTATAGTTGCCGAAGGGAAAAAAGGTCGCGACTATTTTGCTCCTTCTGAAATGTCTGAAGAGCTTGCGTTATCTGCTAATCCTTCAAATTATCCATCATCTGAAATTGAACATTGGGCAGGATGTACGAATTGTGTAGTTTATGGATATAGGAATTTTGAGGATTTATTTACTAAACGCCAATTATTGGCTTTGACAACTTTTTCTGATGCAATAAAGGAAACTAGAGAAATTATCATCCATGATGCATTAAAAGCAGGGATGCCGTGTGACGTAACACCAGCCATAGAAGGAGGACATGGGGCGACGGCATATGCAGATGTGATTACAACTTACTTGGCTTTTTCATTAGATAAAATGGCAGACTTAGGCAACTCCTTCTGCGCATGGGAGCCAATTGCACAATGTCCGAGACATTTATTTGGAAAACAGGCGATTCCTATGGTTTGGGATTTTGCGGAAGCAAATCCTTTTTCAAATAGTTCAGGGTCATGGTCTACTTTTATATCAGGAATAGTAAAGGGCATCTCAAAACTATCAGTAACCTATGCTCCTAATTCTACTCGAGGAATTGTTTATCAGGCAGACGCAAAGGAAAATAATGTTATAAAGGAGTTTTCAGTTATATCTACTGATCCTCCATATTATGATAATGTACCATATTCAAATTTATCAGATTTTTTTTATATCTGGCTAAGAAGAACGTTACGAGATATTCATCCTACACTTTTTAGCACAATCAATGTTCCGAAGATGCCAGAATTGGTTGCAAATCAGTTTCGGCACGGTGGAAAGGATTTGGCTGAAAAGTTTTTTTTAGAAGGTATGACTGATGCCATTACGAATATGGCGAACAATTGTCATCCAGCATTTCCTGTCACTATATATTATGCGTTTAAAGCATCAGATACTCGCGGCACCAGTACATCTTCTTCTGGTTGGGAAACTTTTCTCGAATCTGTCTTATCTGCTGGATTTACAATAACTGGTACATGGCCTCTTAATACAGAAAATGCAACAAGGATGAGAGGACAAGGTTCTAATGCTTTAGCTTCGTCAATACTCCTTGTATGTAGAAAAAAAGATTCGACTATTGGGAGTATCTCGCGCCGCCAATTCCAAAAAGAATTGCGCGAAAAAATGCCAGAAGCACTGGAAACAATGATTGGCGGGGTCGAAGGATCAACACCTATAGCGCCGGTAGATTTGGCTCAAGCAGCGATTGGCCCTGGCATGGGGATATTCTCTCAATACCAAGCCGTACTGAACCAAGATGGCTCGCCGATGAGTGTGCATGATGCGCTTATCTTGATTAACCGTGAAATCACCGATTACCTAAATCCAGATTCCGGTAACTTTGATAACGATACCTTGTTTTGTTCATCGTGGTTCGACCAATACGGCTGGAGTGAAGGTCCATTCGGTGAAGCCGATACCCTGTCTCGGGCGAAAGGTACCACGGTAGACGGTGTCAAGAAATCAGGGGTTATCGAATCAGGCGGCGGCAAAGTACGGTTGATGAAATGGGAGAAGTATCCCGGTGACTGGGACCCAAAAACTGATCATCGCATGCCGGTTTGGGAAGCCTGCCATCATTTGATTCGCGCATTGAATAAGCAAGGCGAAACCGAAGCCGGACAATTGTTGGCCCGTATGCCGGAAAAAGGTGAGGCAATAAGGCAATTGGCTTATCACCTTTATACGCTGTGCGAACGCAAAAAGTGGGCGGAAGAAGCCCGCGCTTATAACGAACTGATTACTTCCTGGCATGGCATTGTTTCCGCTTCACATGAAATTGGTCATAGCGGTACGCAAACGAGCTGGATAGAAGAATAACTGTAAGGAAAGACTGTAATGACAATAAAACCTTGGCGTGAAATTGCCGTTCCTCATCAGGATGTTTTGAAAGGCACGTTTCAGGAATCCGAATTTGCCGCCGATATTTCTCAGGTGCATCAAGGCAAGGCAACGCCTGAATATCAGGATGCTGCCCAATTCTTTGCCAGAACCTATATTACCGAAGGCATGGCTTTATTGCTGGATAGCGTAGTTAAGCGCCTAGCAGGGCAGGGCGGCGATCCGGTCATTCAACTACAAACCGCATTTGGCGGCGGCAAGACCCACACCATGCTGGCTGTTTATCACTTAGCTAAGGGCGAAAGGCCGGTCGGCGAGTTGGCGGGAGTATCGACAATCATCGATGCGGCGGGCATAACTGAGTTACCGAAAGCCAAAATCGCGGTCATCGACGGCATCAATTTCAGTGTTTCAGAACCTAAATCACATGGCGCAATTGCTTGCCGTACTTTATGGGGCGAACTGGCATGGCAGTTGGTCGGCGAAGAGGGCTATGAGTTAGTCCGTGCAGCCGATGAGAGCGGTACGTCTCCGGATAAAGATACGATCATTACCTTGCTATCTCAGTCGGCCCCTTGCGTAATCCTGATGGATGAATTGGTGGCTTACTACCGGCAGTTCCAGGAAGGCCGGAATTACCTGGCTGGCACGTTTGAAACCAACATGACCTTTATCCAGGCTTTGACCGAAGGTATTAAATCAGTGCCAAAAGCGATTATGTTGGCATCTTTACCGGATTCTCATAATGCGGGCGAGGGTAGGGGACAAGTGGTTTTGGCTGAACTGGAAAACTACTTTCGCCGTTTGCATAAGATTTGGAAACCAGTTTCCAAGGATGAAGCGTTCAGTATCGTTCGCCGCCGCTTGTTCGACCGCATCGACGATCCGTTGTCGATGGAAGACGTGTGTCGTTCGTTTGCGGATTTTTATGTGGCCAACAAAATGGAATTGCCGAATGAGACCCAGGAAGGCCGCTATCTGGACCGCATGAAGCAAGCCTATCCGATTCATCCTGAAATCTTTGACCGGTTATATGAAGACTGGTCGACGTTGACTGGCTTCCAACGGACAAGGGGCGTGTTGCAACTCATGGCGCAAATTGTTCATCGGCTGTGGAAAGATAACAATGCCGATTTGATGATCATGCCCGGCAATTTGCCGTTGTATGACTCCACCGTACGCAACAAATGCCTGGATTTTCTGCCGCAAGGTTGGGACCCGGTTATCGATCAAGATATCGATGGCGAACATTCGCGACCGGCAGAGCTGGAACGGCAACCCCTGTTCGGCAAAATCCAGGCCGGCCGCCGATTAACCCGCACATTGTTTTTAGGCAGTGCGCCTGGCTCTGCCGGCAAGATGATCAAAGGCCTCGATCTGACCCACATCCTATTAGGCGTTGCGCAGCCTGACCAAATCATTGGCCATTACAAGGATGGTTTGAAGCACCTGCTGGATAAGTTGAATTACATCAATCACGAGAATAGTCGGTTCTGGTTCGATATTACGCCTAACTTGCGGCGGGAGATGGAAACACGCAAGCAGCGCTTCAACGAGCAGGACGATGTATTACCGCTGCTGAAGGATCAAATCAATCGAACCATGGCCAAGAGCCATTTGTTTGCCGGTATCCATATTTTTACCTCATCGAATGATGTGCCGGACGATTTCGGTACCGGACCAAGGTTGGTGGTATTGCCTCTGAATGCAGCGTTCAGCAAAGGCGCTTCAAACACCTCTTTTACCGCAGCCGATGCCATTTTACGCAATCGTGGCGATCAACCCAGGCAAAAGCAAAATCGCTTGATATTCTTGGCTCCGGATTATGATGTGGTCAGTCGGTTACGCGAACATGCTAAAACCTTTTTGGCGTGGAAATCGATTGTTTCGGACATCGATTCCGAGAAATTGGTGTTGGATACGATACAGGTCAAACAAGCCAAAAAGCACAAAGATGATGCCGATGCTACTTTGTTACGCATGGTGCGCGATACCTACAAATGGCTGATTTGTCCGTCGGAAGAATTCGTAAAAGGTAAGCCCAGTGTGCATTGGGAAGCTGTTTCGGTATCCACGGCCGCACAGAATCTGGTTCAGGAAATCGAGAATAAACTACGTGAAGAAGAATGGTTGATTACCGAATGGTCGCCAGTGCATTTGAAGCGCGTGCTGGATCAATTTTATTTCAAAGATGAGGCCAAGGAGATCGGCGCATTGAAAGTTTGGCAGGATTTCAATTGCTATCTGTTCTTGCCTAGACTAGTGAACAGCCATGTATTTGAAATGGCCATCACGCAAGGCGTCGAAACAGAAGATTTCTTCGGTTATGCTGCCGGTAAGGACGATAACAAGTATTTAGGCTTTGCGTTCGGCCGCAATGCCTTGGTGAATATCGATCCAGATGCGTTGCTGATCGAAAAAGAAGCCGCGCATCAGTACAAAGAGCTGACCAAGCCTAAACCGCTACCAGAGCCAGAACAAAAAGGTGGTGAATCTGGAGCGACCGGTGGCGACGGAAAAATCACACCGCCGGTAGTACCACCAACAGTGACGCCACCGATACCACCCGCTCAGTCGGCAAAACACCAGTTCTACGGCACGATTGATCTCGATCCCATCAAAGCCAAAATGGACTTTGCCACCATCGTCGATGAAGTAGTGCAGCAGTTCACCGCTCGCATGGGCGTGGATGTGGAAATTTCCGTAGAAATTCGGGCTAGATCAAAAGACGGCTTCGACGAGTCTGTTCAAAGGACGATTCGCGAAAACTGCCATGTACTGAAGTTTGGGAATGCGGAGTTTGATTAGTAACACAATTTCTGATGCTGAACACTTCAGGCCCGTAAATAGGACTAGCGGGAGTATTTGAACAGAAACTTACGGTTTCAACAAAATCCAACTATGCAAAGTTTCTCTAAAGCGGCCGGTGTAAATTATTCATTTTAAACATTCTGACCATCAGGTTACACCCGTTGTATTCTAATGATCAAAGTGATTCAATGGCAACGATTGAGCCAATACGTGCCATTATGGCTATCACCGAATGATATAAGAAAGGAAAATCCCATGGTAACCAATCAGTTAACGCACAAATGACTATTAGCTTGGACATATACTGAAACTACTTAATTACTAGGCATCAAAGACGAAATTTTCTCTTAGGCTCGCAACATTTAAGCATTATGAGCATTTTAAAAAATGCAATTGATTCAATTGCACTTGGATTGGAAGACTACGAAACGTCAAAGGAAGATGAACGAAGAATTGTTTCATGCACAAGGAATATTTATGCAGGCATACTTTTGCTCTTTAAGCATAAGCTTTCGTCTCTAAGCGCTGAAAATACAGATGAAGCATTAATAAAAGAACGGGTTAGCCCAAAAATTATTGACAATAAAATATTGTGGGTTGGAAAAGGAAAAAAGACAGTCGATTATCAAAGCATCAAGGATAGATTTGATTCTTTAGGTATAGCAGTTGATTGGGGCCGAATAGATAAAATTAATGATTATAGAAATAATGTTGAACATTACTTCAGTAATTTAGAACACCGAGCAATTCAAGGATTGATTTCAAACTCATTTATCATAATTAGGGATTTTGTTTCCGAACAACTAAACAAAGACCCAAAAGAATTGCTAGGCAACGACTCATGGTTAACATTGGTTGATGTCCATGAAGTATATGAAAAAGAAAAACAAGACTGCACTGATTTAATAGAATCAGTAAATTTCTTTAGCGACACCATAAAAGAAGCTTTTGTTTCTTATTCATGCAAAGAATGTGGTTCAGATTTAATTTATCCAAAAGAAAAAAATACAGATGCATCAGAAAATGGCTTTATATGCAAGTCATGCGACGCTGAATTTTCTTATGAAGAAATTGTTAGTCCTGCTGTTATAAATCACTTTGAAGCTGATGCATATATTGCGATGACAGACGGTGGAGACTCGCCAATCGTCGACTGTCCGTTTTGTGGAGGTGCTTATATTTATGAAGAAAAAATATGTGCGGAGTGCGGAGAAAGCGCATCACATGAATGTGATATGTGCGGTAGTGAAATCCCGCCAGAAGAATTAAGCGACGATGTCTTATGTGGCTATTGTGCTCATCAAATGTCAAAAGACGATTAATGGGGTAACCACAGAATTCGGAAAAAATAGTACGCTAAGACTTTTCAGTGGTCCGTTTAATCAAAACCGCAGCTATTTCCTGGCATACCCGAGGCTTATGGTGTGGCCTGAATGGGGCTGCTCACGAACCGGAAAAATCCTACGCGAAGCATGAAGTATTAGTTGTGCGTTTGGATATCCAAGTGACTAGATGACAATAGCGTCAGCGTTAAATGCAAACAAGGCCTTTTTCTAATACGAGTCGTTACTAGTATTCGACCTTAAAACTCGGGCTATCTTCCGGTCGGCTATGCCGCTTGTCGTACAGCCGGGTGGTGGATACGTTGGCATGACCCAGCCATTCCTGGACCTTGGCGATATCGGCCTTGTGATCGAGCGCATTGGTGGCAGCAGTTGCCCGCAACGAGTGTACGCAAAATCCATGGGTGTCGAGCGTGATGCCGATTTTTTTGGCATAGAACATGACCACGTCGCGATAGACCGAACGCGGATTGAGGGGTTTGTCGAGGATGCCGGTGGCGTTATTTTTCACCGGGCGGAACAGGGCGCACTCCAGTTCGCCGCCGTGGCCCGCAATGTCCAGATATTCGGCAATTAAACGCTGGGTTTTGGCTTCCACCGGCACGAAGCGTTCCTTTTTGCGTTTACCGTGGACATGGAACATCATCACGCCGCTGCGGCGTTGGTAGTCTTTGACCCGCAGATTGCACAGTTCCTGCCGGCGCAGGCCATGGTAGAGCAGGGTGGCCAGAACCGCCCGGTCCCGGCGGCCTTTCAGCGTATCTTCCGGCGGCTTTTCCAGCAATTGCCGGGCCTGATCGTTACTCAAGGCCGGGGTTTTACCTTCATTGTTATTGGCGGCCGGCCGTTTGACGCCTTTGACCGGGTTGTGGGTCACGGCGTTGTGTTCGCACAGATACTCAAACAACGACGATAGCGCCGACAGCTTGCGTCGGATCGAGGCGTCGGAGAAAGCGTTCGCTTCGAGCGCTTTACGCCAGGCAATCACATGGGATCGGGTCACGATCCGGAATTCGGCCGGATGTTGGATGCCGACGAATTGGCTGAACGCGCGGATGTCGTTTTGGTAGGCTTTGCGGGTTTTTTCGGAGCTAATGTTGGCGAACCATTCGAGTTCCGGTGGCACCTCGGCCAGCTGCTGGAATTGTTTGGCCGTCAGTGCGCGTTCGGGTTGTTTGATCAGCAAGTCGGCCATGGCGGTTTATACCTTATATATAGGAGCGTTTTTTGGCATGATTTTAGCGCGTTTTTTAGGTCCTATAAAATAGATTATAGGACCTAAGATAGGAATGGCAAAACAGCATGATTAAATCTCCGAAAACTCATCGAACTCTTGAAGTATTCGGAGAGTGGTATCAAAAGACAGTCTTGAAAATCGAGAACGCGGGATTGATGGCCAGATTGGTGAATTGTGTCGATCTCTCAAAAACGACCGTTTTTAGGAGAAAGAAAAACAACAAATGTACATTTGCGTAAATGTTGTATATGGTGCTAGGATAGTAGGAGTAACAATTGATTTCGAGGGTACGATCATGCGCTTATCTATCGAAGTGACGCCGGAACAACATCAACGCCTTAAAGCCATTGCCGCATTGTCTGGTCAAAGCATCAAGGACTACGTTCTTAATCGTGTCTTACCTGACACCGAAACAGACGATGCTGATGAAGCATTGCGTCAACTAGAAGCGTTTTTGAAGCCTCGCCTCGTCGAGGCGGAGAACGGGGTTTTCTCTGACAAATCCGTGGATCAGATTTACGAAGAAGTCTTGCAGGGAATGCGGTGAAGGAATGCCTCTTTATGAGCTAACATCGCAGGCGGAATCCGACATCCGTGGCATTATTCGTTATACTTTGGAGCGGTATGGCGAAAAGCAAGCTTTTCGTTATAAGAACGCGTTGCAAGAGCGGTTTTTCGCAATCGCGGAAAGCGCTGTCCATGCCCGTCCCCTTTCAGAGCGCTATTCACAGGTCTTGGTGACTAGATGCGAGCATCACTATATCTTTTATATCCATCCAGAAGGAAAAACGCCCCGCATTATCGCAATCTTACATGAGCGCATGGATATGCTCACGCGACTTAAAGACCGCCTTGGCTAGAATCCGATCTTGCAATCATGACCATTCAAAAAATCCCTATCAATCCATCATTACGACCTGAGTTCAATGTCTCGGCATATGAGGAACGCCCACCTGAAGAAATTGCGCAATGGTGGAATGTGCCGTACATCGTCACCGATACATTCGAGGATCAAGGCGATAAGACTTTTGATGAGTACGTGGCCAGAATGAGATCGTATGGCGATGATCCCGGTCGTAGCCGCGAGGAATGGGAGGCCGATAAAGCCAAACATCGTGAAAATTGGTTTATTTGGTTCCCGTCCGGTGTTCGGTATGAAGTGCGATGCCTGGATGGCGGGGCATGGGATAGGCCGACATGCTGGGGTGTGTTTAGCACACTCTCCGATGCCACTAAATGCGCACAGAGTAGGACCGTTTATTTTGGCAATAGCCAATCTGAAAATATGTAATTTAAGCCGTCCGACTTGGTCGGCAAAGATCGAGCCGATACAATTAGGATGGATCACTTTGTAAAATGTGAAAAACTCTGAAATGGCATCTTGAAACGGTGCACGGTTTCCAGTTCTTGCTTTAAACTGTCCGCTTCCAGAATATCGATTAGACTTTCTTGGATCATCGACTGGAATAAGTCTTGTGTTCGGAATATTTTCATGTCTTTCGAAATCTTTTTAGCAATTTTAATGGCCTTACCATCATCCATAGCAAGTGCATAATCACGATGCAGAGCGAAAGCAATCGCGGAGGATTCACCCGCCCCAAGGTCAGTACAAAGCTTCCCGAACAAAGCCACATCCTGTTCATCTGCTACAGGATGCTCTTGCAATATTCCAGATTCAAAAGCATCCATAAGCCTAACACGTTGACTGATGTAGTGCCTGGTCACTTCGTCACTAACATGGTTTGTAACCAAAAATTTGGAAGAGTGGCGGGCTATCAAGTCCATCCGATCAAGTTTTAGAAAATTAATCAAGACTGACGTATCCGCCACAACAATCGATAGCTCCATTATCACCACAATATATTGATATAAAAAACAATATATATACTATATATTGTGTTTTGGTCAAGTTGAAGCTGTTAGCAAACAATAAATGATCAACCGGCTTTCGCACAGTTAGCTAGACCAAGCAAAATCTCTTTTTCATCTTCGTTAAGCTCAAGGTCATCGCCCAACTCTAACAACTGCCCTCTTGAAAGCGATTCCCGGCGATAAGCTTCAATCGCTAGGTTGATAATTTGGCTTCTCAACTCCCGTTTCTGATTGTTTGGATCGTCTTTTCCTTCCAAGTCTTTATCCATACCGAGCAAATGCAAATAACTTCTGCCGAAATCCTCATGTTCTAAAAGCTCGGAACATTCTTTCTGAGAAAGAAAACTTAAGCTGCGCAACCGATAAACTGCCGCTTGATAACTGGCACCAAAATAATGAGCAAGACTAGCCGCATCCTTATAGGTGATAGTCTGCGATCCAGGAGAGGAACGCCATTGCGTATCGATTCGGCTTTCAGTTGCCACGTCGAATATGCTTTGCTCCCATTTGCTGGGTTGTCCCTTGTTCATCGCTTGCAAAAAATCCGAAACGCCGGCTTTTGGCATCAAGAAGGCGGCAGCAAAAGCGTTCGCCCGCTTTTCGATGATTTCTGAAGCATTGTCGGCACTACTGACGTTTAAAGGATCTAAGCGCTCCCTGTCCATTAGCGCATGTCCGTACTCATGGGCATAGGAAAAGCGTCGCCTAGCGCGGACATGATCAGCGTTAACCAAAATCGCCAGCCCAATAGAAGGATGATGCCAAAATAGCCCGGAAATTTTGCTGGGTAAATCGGTGCCAGCAACCCAAATTCCTTGAGTTACCAACAATTCACCCATATCCTGGATTGGCATAGTTTCGATACCCAATCGCCGCCGTTCTTGCTCTGCCACTTGTTCAGCTTGAGCAACCGCTTCACCAGTATTACGTGGCGATGACAGCCGATAGAACGGTGGTAAATGTTCTGATTCCCCCATCACCTGTTTTTCGATTTCCCGACCCTTTCGGCAGAGCGCTAAACAGCGTTCTATTTTTTGCTTGCTACCAGGATCATTGTCGAAGCCGTGTTCAGATCGATGCAAAATAACCGAAATGTCCTCGATTTTATCTTCTGCGAAAAAGAAATGAGTTACGTTTACCCGATAAAGCTTTGCTAGATAGGTTAGTTCTAAAGTCGATACAGCGCGATTTCCTGCTTCTATTTGAGTAATAGCTGTTCTTGGGGCGTCAATTGCCTCTGCAGCTTCTTGTTGGCTCCTACCACACAACTCCCTTGCCTCGCGCAGTCGACGTCCCAGTTCTGCTTGGTTCATAAAATTCACCTTATTTTTTAGTTATGTTTAGGCGCAAAAAGCACCGCTTCTAGCATATCGCAAAATGTTCGAATATCAAACTTTTTTGTAAAAAACTTGTTGATAATGTTCTCGTTGTGGTTATACTATTTTTAGCAATCCATCAGCACTCTCAGTCGATGGCTGCTAAGACGAATCGAAGCTCAATTAACTATTGAAAGGAAAGTTCCGATGAAATACGTGATTTACAAAGATCGAATTCACCAATGGCGGTGGACTCTGTTTGCCGCGAACAACCGGCGCATCGCCGATTCCGGTGAGAGTTATCACAACAAGAACGACTGTTTACACGCAATCAATCTTGTTAAAGGTACTTCGCAAGCGCCTGTTTACGAGCAGTAATGAGCGCAACGCCTACAAGGCATTATGAATCAAATAACAGCGATTATTTAATGGGGGGCAATCAATGAAGATTCTAGTTTAAAAAAGGCAAGTCCGAAGACTTGCCTTTGGGTGAACTTAGTAAACTAAATTCGGTGTGAGAGCTAGAATTATTGTTTGCTGAGTCGCCTAAGTCAAGTTGGATCACAAATTTTGCTGTGGGTCTTTTGGCCTAACAGTTGGTTGTTTCAAATTTTTCTTAGGATTATTGACATGCAAACCGAAGTAAAAGACAAACACGATGGCAAGCCATCGACTTACCACATCATTGTAAACGGCAGACCTCGTGAGGTTACTGGCGAGCATATTACCTACCAACAGGTAGTTGCTCTTGCTTTTCCGCATGATACGGCCCATGACCAAGTGCTCTATTCGGTGCATTACACTGGTCCGCATATGGCCGATGGCACGTTGGCAGAAGGCCAATCCGTTAAATTACACAATGGGGTAAAGTTCGATGTCACTAAAACCAATCGCTCATAACGCGGCTGTACAGCGCTTAATTGACGAAGGGTTTGAGGTTGAAATCCGACACCAGCATTTGCTGGTGTCTTCAATCCCCTACGTCACTCCGTCACGACAAATTGACTTGGGCGTTTTGGTCTGTCGATATTTAGATACCGATAATCTAAATCCAAAGCCGGATGACCACACGGTTTGGTTCCAAGGTGATAGGCCATGTAACAGCTTTGGGCAACCCCTCAGCACGCTTATTAATCATTCCAACCCAAGCACGTTGTTCGACCAGTTTCAGGTGCAGCATTTTTGCTCAAACAAGCCAGATGGAATTCCAGATTTTCCGGCTGACTATTTTGTAAAAATGACGCACTACATTGAGTTACTGGTTGCTCAGGCAAGAGTCATCGATCCAAATGCCGATGCACGGACTGGCCGCGTAATCGAGTCACGGGAAGAGGATGCAATCTTCTGCTATCCAGATTCGGCATCAGTAAGGGCCGGTATTGTGGCGGCTAGTCAAAAACTGGAAATGCCACGTATCGGTATTGTCGGTGCTGGTGGAACCGGTGGCTATATTCTCGATCAAGTGGCAAAAACGCCGGTAAGGGAAATTCATCTCTTCGATGGAGATGAGCTAAAGCCGCACAATGCGTTTAGGATGCCAAGCGCAGTTTCCATCGAAACATTGCGTAACCGGCCCAAGAAGGTGGACTACTTCCACGCACACTACAGTCAGTTGCGCCGTGGGATAGTCCCCCATCCGTACTATATCGATGGAAGTAACATTCAGACACTAAACGGCTTCGATTTTGTGTTCGTTTCAGTCGATGACGGCCCTTCGCGTAAATTGATTTGCGAATACCTGAGCAGTAATGGCATTCCATTCGTTGATGTAGGAATGGGGCTCGAAAAGGATGACGCATCCAATAGCATTTTTGGTCTATGCCGGGTAACGATGGGGACACCAAAGAAAAGCGACCACTTACCGGCAAGATTGCCAATAGTTGATGATCAGGCAGATGCGCTTTACCGCAGTAATATCCAGGTTGCGGACATGAACGCGATGAACGCTATATTGGCTGTTTTCAAATGGAAGCAGTATTTTGGCTTCTACTTGGACTACGACTTAGCGCATAACCTGAGCTTTTCAGCTGCAATGTTATCTGTGGTTCGAGAAGATCAAGGATAGAAGGTGTGCTTTTCATGAAACGAACAACGATTACTCCGGTATTCGTCGACTTCATTCCTGAAAAGTTGGATGAGGGCGTTATTTACATCAGTGAATCCTACAAAACCATCGTTCATCGATGTTGTTGCGGGTGTGGCCACGAAGAGCTATTGTCAAATCTGGTGTTCAGGGCTAAATCAAGCGGCGATCCGGTCAGTGGTATCGACTTCAATGCCATCCTTGAATGGGATGCCGGTAATCACTTTGGCAAGATAATCAAATCCTCGCTGGCGACGCCAGGTTTTCTCGGCTGATTGACCCAGTTTAAACAGCATGTGCAGCATGCCATCCCGCGAGAGACAGCCCTTGGCTCGGGTAGTCCGGTGCCGGATGGTGGCGAAGGTCGATTCAATGGGGTTGGTCGTTCGGATGCTTTGCCAGTGCTGTGCCGGAAAGTCATAGAACGCCAATAGTTCATTTCGATCCTTGTACAAACACTCAACCGCCTTGGGATATTTGGCCTCAAACAGCGTGGCAAACTGATCAAATGCCCGCTCAGCATGCTGTTGGGTGTCAGCCTGCCAGATGTCGTAGAGCGATTGCTTCATCTTCGGCTGTACCGATTGCGGCACACGGTTCAGCACATTGTTCATCTTGTGTACCCAGCAGCGTTGCTGCCGGGTGTCGCTGTAGACTTCGTCCAGCGCCGACCAGAAGCCCATCGCGCCGTCACCTATGGCCAGCTTAGGGGCATTCATGCCGCGCGCCTTCAGACCCTGCAGCACTTCCCGCCAACTCTGCGTCGATTCGCGCACGCCGTCTTCAATCGCCAGAAAGCGCTTCTCGCCGCGCTCATTGACGCCGATGATGACTAAGGCACACAGTTTGGCGTCTTCCGCTCGTAAACCGCTATAGATGCCGTCGGCCCACACATAAACCCATTGGTCACGATCCAGGCGAGTCGCTCGCCAATCGGTATATTCGGCTGCCCAATCGCGTTTTAAACGCGCCACGGTACTGGCCGATAGCCCCTTGGCTTCCGACCCCACCAACACTTCCAGCGCCGCTTCCATTTCACCCGTGGAAATGCCTTTCAGGTATAGCCAGGGCAACGCGGCAGACAGAGAACGTGTCTTACGGACATACGGCGGTACCAGAGCCGAACGAAAGGTAGCGCTTTGGCCGTCTTTCGCCCGAACCTTCGGCACTTTAACGGATACGGGGCCGATGCCGGTCTGAATCTCACGTTCCGGCTGATAACCGTTGCGGACCACCGCTGCCCGGCCATTGTTCAGCTTCCGCTCGCTGAAGGCTTCCAGATAGATCGCCAATTCGGCTTCGATCGCTTGCTCAATCAGCTTGCGCGCCCCTTGCCGAATCAGGTCGGTCAAAGGATCGGCGTTCTCTTCTCGACTCGACAGGTCGATTACATTACTCTTCTTCATCGTGGCGTATTCCTCGGTTGATCGTTTTGTTTGGTCACAAATAATCAACCAGATACGCCGCTTCTCTTCAACTCCAAACACCAGATTTAGTTATAGCTCGGCCACGAAGTAGTAACGCCCTTGTCTCCAGCGGATTGGCAGTTAAAGAAAGAAGGCAAGTTAATAACCCTCAGACCGTCCATAGGCAACTGGAATTATCCTTGCCAATCGCATTATCTGATTACTAGGAATAAGGTCGAATGGGCGGGAAGAATGACAAAGCTGCAAATCCAACGGGTTCAGGAGCGCGACCGGAAAGATAAAGAACGTTATATCGCTCATACGCTCATGAATCGGCTGCATCAGTTGGGTAGCTGCGGTCGTGATGATGGTACAGGAATAGAGCGTTTTTGCTTCGTGCTCCCAATGTTCCCAAAGCCCAGCAAAGGCAAATAACTGATTGTCTTGGCGGTGAATATGAAAGGCTTGTTTGTGCTATTCCAATTTCTGCCACTCATAAAATCCGTTTGCGACAATTAAGCAACGGCGTTTATGGAAGGCTGCGCGAAAACTGGGTTTTTCTCTGATGGCTTCCGCACGGGCGTTGATCAGGTGATGGCTGTTTTTATCATCCTTAGACCATGACGGCACTAAGCCCCAAAACAGGTTTACCGATTTCAACGATTGGTCGTCTAGCTCAACGATGCACAGGATCTTTTGCGCAGGTGTAATGTTGTAGCTGGGTTGAAAGCGCGGCAAACGTGGCAACTGAAAATGTTCAGCTATGCTTTCCGGCGTTGCCGTGAGGTTGTAGCGACCGCACATATTGACAACCCTCAATATGTAGCCTAAAAATCTATTTCTCGTTACGTCGACATTTTTGCGCGTGAAGGTTCTAAGTTTCGTAAGCGTCTGGCGATGATCGGGTCATATCAGATTTTTAGAATGACAATAGCAAGGCCTGGTGTTTCAAGCGATGGTCAAGGGTTGGCTTTGCGTATCCAATAAATTTGTCTGCCAATCAATAACTCACCTTAAACGTCGGACTATCCTCGGGCCGAGTTTTCCGGTGATCGTAAATGCGCGTTGTTGAGATATTGGCGTGGCCCAGCCATTCCTGAACCTTAGCTATGTCGGCCTGGTGATCAAGGGCATTCGTGGCCGCCGTCGCCCGCAGCGAATGCGCTCCGATTTCAAAGCCAAGCTGTGCTGAATAGGTCCGCACGATCTTATAGACGCCATCGGCGGTGATCGACTTGCCGCCATTGTCTTTAGTGTTGTGACTGACTGGTCGAAACAGGGCGCCGTTTTCATCTCCTGCATGTCCGGCTAGTTCAAGATAGTCATGCACCAGGGCGCTTGCCGCAGGGTGCAGCGGCACATAGCGGGTTTTGCCGCCTTTGCCGGAGACTTTTAAATGCGGCACGCCGCGTCGCTCATGTTTGAAGTCTTTAACCTTGAGCTTGCACAGCTCGTCACGGCGCAGGGCGTGATAGAGCAGTGTCGCCAGGATAGCCCGGTCTCGCTTGTTTTTTAGCGTATCGCCTTCTGGAGCATCCAACAGTTCGCGGGCTTGGTGGTCGCCAAGTGCCGGTGTCCGGCCTTCGCCGCTATCGACTTTGGGTCGTTTGACACCTTTAACCGGGTTATGAATCACGGCGTTTTTGTCGCACAGATAATCAAACAGCGAGGACAAGGCCGATAACCGGTGCCGAATGGTGGTACCGTTCAAAACCCGGTTACCCAAATCATCCCGCCAGGCGATGACATGCGCTCGGGCCACGTCGCGGAATTCTTCCGGTCGTTGGATGCCAGTGAAACGCATGAAGTCTTCAACGGCATTTTGGTACGCGCGGCGGGTTTGCGGATTGGTCAGGTTGGCGAACCACTCGACCTCGGGCGGTACGTCGGACAGCCGGCGGAAGTCTTCGGCGGTCAGGAGCCGGTTGCTGGTGGAGGAAAGCGTGATCGCTTTATCGGGCCGGTCCATCAAGCCTCCCGCTTTTCCTTGCTATGCCAAACCCGAATAATGACGACAGTATCGCCATTAATCCGGTAACGCAGAACATAGGCGCCGGCGCCGAACGGCAAAAAGAGTTCTCGACGCTCCGATCCATCATTCATGGGGCGTCCAATCTGGGGGAAGCCAGCAAGAGCGCTGGCCCCATCGCGTAACGTTTGCCCGGCGCGCGCGGCAGCCTTTGGATTCTTTTCTTGAAGGAATGCCCGCAAGCGCTCGACATCCATCAAGGCGTCGGGAAGCCAGACTATTTGGGACACGATAGCTCACTTTCGCTTCCCCAGGATGAGAGCCAGGCATCGACGGCTTCATTTGGTATGGCATGGCCGGTTTGTTGGTATTTCTGCCAACGCTCCATGTCTTCGCGCTTTTCACGCTCATACGCTTCTTCGCGTTCGACATATTCCTCGATGGCGGCCTTCATCAGCCAGTGAGGCGTTCGGTCTTTGGCCTGGCTCAGTAGCTTCAGTCGAGCATGAAGAGTCTCGTCCAGCTTGATGCCGGTGCTGATGGTCTTTGATAGTGTGTCAGTTTGTTTCATGGTGGCACCTCATGCCACTTATTTACACTGAGTAACAACAAGTGTCAATGTTGCTCAGCTCACGGGATTTTTGTCGGTATATTACTATTGATAAAATACGTTATCAATAGTAAATGGGTTCGAATTTGGTCGAGATAAGAGGCCGGATTTTACTGGACGGCTTTGGCAAAATTTGCCATGATCGAACGCAGAGTCCATTAATGAGGTCGACCCATGGCGAGCATTTGGACGATATGGAGGCCACTATCACCCGGCAAGGCTATGGTCTACGGGAATTGGTGCAGAACTTCGACGCCAAACCTGCTGAAATCAAAGCGCTGTTCGCTAACCAACTTGATCCGGTTCGTGCCAGCGAGTTACTGGATCGCATGCGCTTGGCTGGATTACCGATCTGAATTCGCTAGGGTTTCAGTTGCAAATAATCCTGGTTTACGGCGGATGATTGCAGGTTTGCGACAACGATTGCAGGTTCAGTTGCAAATAATCTCGGTTTGAGCGCCCGTCAGTTGCAGTTAATTCCGGTCGAAAATTGCGCTGATTGCTGGTTTGTGGGTTTTCGATTGCAAGCCGCTACAATTAGACGTCGGTGAAGGCCTGTCATTGCGCGAAGCGATACAATCCGTCAGTAACAAAATAATTTTAGCCGAGGTTTAAAGCATGAAAACCATAGAATTAGACGACGAAACGGCGGCGGTTTTAAATGAACTGGCGGGTAATGAACACCTTAGCGTGGGTCAATTGCTGAAAAGGCTGGCGCAAAGCTATCAACAGCAGCAAGACGTAAAGGCGAGTCCCCGCCTACTAACCGATTTTGCCGGTGTTTTGGCGGATTCGCCCTCATTCAAAGGCGACCCGCTCGCTATTCAACAGGCGATGCGCGATGAATGGTCTTAGCTATTTGCTGGATACCAATATCATCATAGGTTTGCTTATAGGCAACCCAGACGCAATTGCCAGATTGGCGGGTATCGATTCACCAAGCTGCGCTTACAGTGCGATTACACGCATGGAGTTGCTGAGCTTTCCTGATTTGACGGATGTAGAAGCGGCGTTTATCAGGCAATTATTGGAACCGATGACCTATCTCGCCGTTAGTCGGGCTATTGAGGATAGCACCATTGAGTTCCGGCAGTTTCATCGCGTCAAATTGCCTGACGCCATTATCGCCGCAACCGCGCAAACACACGGCCTCCAGTTGTTGACACTGGACAAAAAACTAGCCGCCAGACTGTAAAGTCACTTTTATGAACGCCGAATCCATTGTTTCCAAAGTCTGGAGTTTTTGTACCACCCTGCGCGACGACGGCGTGGGGTATGGCGATTATCTGGAACAGCTGACCTATCTGATCTTTTGAAAATGGCTGACGAATACAGCCGGCCACCGCATAACCGCAATGTCGGCATTCCCGCCGAATACAACTGGCAAAGCCTGAAAGCCAAAAAGGGCGCGGCGCTGGAAGGCCATTATGTGGTGCTGCTGCGCGAGCTGGGTAATCAGCCGGGTATGTTGGGGCAAATCTTCACCAAGGCGCAAAACAAGATTCAGGATCCGGCCAAGTTGTCGCGTTTGATCGATATGGTCAACGATACCGATTGGGTGGTGATGGGTGCGGATACCAAAGGCACCATCTACGAGGGTTTGCTGGAAAAGAATGCCGAAGATACCAAATCCGGCGCCGGCCAATACTTTGCGCCACGGGCTTTGATCAAGGCGATGGTGGAATGTGTGCGGCCCGAGCCGGGTAAGTCGATTGCCGACCCGGCCTGCGGCACCGGTGGTTTCTTTTTGGCGGCCTATGACTTTTTAAAAGCCAACTACCCGCTGGATAAAAAGAAGTTGGCATTCTTAAAACACGAAACCTTTTACGGTAACGAAATCGTCGCCAACACCCGCCGCATGTGCTTGATGAATATGTTTTTGCATAACATCGGCGAGATCGACGGCAATAGCGCCATTTCATCCAACGATGCCTTGGTGGCGCCACCGGCAGAAGCCGTCGATTACGTGCTGGCTAATCCGCCGTTTGGTAAGAAAAGCAGCATGACTTTTACCAACGAGGAAGGCGAGCAGGAAAAGGACGATCTGACTTATAACCGCCAGGATTTTTGGGCAACCACATCCAACAAGCAGCTTAATTTTGTGCAGCACATTCGCAGCCTGCTGAAAATCAGTGGCCGCGCGGCGGTGGTGGTGCCGGATAACGTGTTGTTCGAAGGCGGCGCCGGCGAGTTGGTGCGCAAAAAGCTGATGCAGAATACCGATCTACACACCATTTTGCGGCTGCCGACCGGCATTTTCTACGCCAACGGCGTCAAGGCGAACGTGCTTTTCTTCGATAACCGCGAGGCCAGCCCCAACCCATGGACCAAGGAAATCTGGTACTACGATTACCGCACCAATATTCATCACACCCTGAAAAAGAAGCCGCTGCGGTTTGAGGATTTGCAGGATTTTATCGCCTGCTACAACCCGGCCAACCGCCACCAGCGCAGCGAAACCTGGCACGAACAAAATAACCCCGAAGGCCGCTGGCGCAAGTTCAGCTATGAGCAAGTTCTGGCGCGGGATAAGACCAGTCTGGACATTTTCTGGCTCAAGGATAAATCGCTGGCCGACCTGGATAATCTGCCGGAACCGGACGACATCGCCGCCGAGATTATCGACAATGTGGAGGCTGGGTTGGCTTGTTTTCGGGAGATTGCCGGGGTGTTGGGTTAATGGTTACCTGACGTCGTGGATAAAAATGCCAGCCATTTCTCAGCTAATGATTTACCCGGCTTGGCATAATCAAAGCTGCAAATGCTGCCTGTATTGCCAAGTCGGGTACCTTCTTTCGCTTTGGCTGCCTCTTTGGTGATTATGCAGTAGTACCTGAAAGGTGGGCATTTTTAATGATGTCGCTTGGCAAGTACCGTGGTCATTCCTCAGATTGTGACTTGCATCGTAGCAACCGAGAGGAATTTGCGGCAACATGCATCTAAAAAATTTAACTTGCCACTACTGCTGGGATCGTTCCAATTGGTTATCACTTGGTCAGCGTTCAAAGTTAAACTGGACAGCCAGCCCACTACACTTTCCGATGCGATTGAGAGATTGCTATTGATTTTGCGTGCGGAAGATAAACGAACTATCGCGGCAATGACCGAGGAGGATTTGTGCGACCTCCATTTTAGTCTTGGTCTACTGATCCGGAATGCTTGGTTGCATCAGGCGGACAGTGATTTGCTCGCTGCGTGCGGGACTCATTCTTCAGATGAAGCTTCTTGTCGGGTTATCGGCACATTATGGCGGGCGTTACAACCTTAAGGACGTAATATGGGTATACAAGATCGAGACTATTACTGGGAAAGACATCAGGCGGCATCAAAAGCAAACGTTTCTGACTTCGACAATTTGCGCCGACACCGTCCACCACCGACCAACCGGTCTTCTGGGAACTTAAAATACCTCTTAACGCCGGCCATGATACTTTTCAGCCTCTGGTTGGGCACCGATAAGCTTCTAAGGCTGCGAGCCGCACACCATCCAGTATCGCCGACTATTTCAATTCCGACGGGGAACACTCCGGTTGCTATGCCTATTTCTGGGGGGCTTGAAATAGCGGCCGATCGACAAGGACATTTCCGGGGAACCGTGTTGATCAATAATGTGCCGATGCCTTTTTTGATCGATACCGGCGCGACCATGACCTCCATTCCAGCGCGCTTTGCCGATGCCGCTGATCTACCGGTCGGCAGGCCCATTAATAGCAATACCGCGGGTGGACAGGTGATTGATCGGCTGACCCAAATCAATAGCCTGAAAATTGGCAATGCGGAAATCAGAAATCTCGATGCGACGATCAACCAGCATCTGGATGAAGTCTTAGTTGGCATGAACACCTTGAAATATTTCACCATTACCCAAAGCCATAACAGGATGACGCTGGTGGCCAATGGTTCTTCACCGGAACAAATAGTCAGGGCGCCTGTTATGTCCCCGGTCCCAATTCGACCGGCCACACTGGCCGTCGAGCAACCGATTGCAACACCTGAAATTAAGCGAGTGACCAAGGTGAAAAAGACGGTAAATTGCAACGCGCAACAAGTTTGCACGACGACGTATAGCGACCACTAAATGTAACGGCTCGCAATGAAAAATGATCGAACTCAAATATATCGCCGATTTCGGCTCAAATTAAATGCAAATTAGCTTGGATTTATTCGCTCAGGCCATCAATCCATTTCTGTGGGTCCACTTTAACTGCAAATTAAATCAGGCGGAGAGCCAGCCAGTCGACTGGCTGGGTGACAGACTTTTGCTGGACTCATTTGGCAAAGTTTGCCATGATCGGCAACAGAATCCATTACTAAGGTCGAACAATGGCCACGATGAATATTTCCCTCCCCGAACCCCTGAAGGAATTTGTTGATGAACAGGTGCAAGAACACGGTTATAGCACCTCCAGCGAGTATGTCCGCACCTTGATTCGTAAGGATCAGGTTCAACAGGCTGAGCTACGGATTGTCGCGCTCATGGCGGAAGGCTTGGAATCCGGCCCCGCCGTTGCCGTTGATGATGCCTATTGGAAGGCTAAACGCGAGGCTCTCCAGCAGAAGCATCCGGGGCAATGACAAAACCCGTTCGTGTCCGCCCGTTGGCCGACACAGAAATCGACGCTTTGGCGGATTATATCGCCCGCGACAACCCCCACGCGGCGCTGCGCTTTCTGGAGGCCACACAGCAAACTTTTGATCGCATTCGCGAACAACCTGGGATTGGTTCGCGGCGGTATGCCCACCTACCCATGCTGAGCGGTTTACGTTTTTGGCCAGTTGAAGGGTTTGAAAAACACTTGGTATTTTATCTCGAACGGGAAAACCATATTGACGTCCTGCGAGTTTTACACAGTGCTAGGAATGTGCCTATGATACTTCTCAACGAGGAGTGATAGTTCGGTGGATTGTCGTCAGAGCTATGCTCAAAATCTGTAGCAACAGGATTCGGAAAAAAAGCCGAAAGCCGAAAGCCGACAAAAAATTTTTCTGGCCTTTAGGCGCTGGCCAGCGTTGGAAGAATTGATCCTAAATTCGGTTCTTTCATTTCCAGGCAAAGAGCAATGGCGACGTAGAAGGGTAGTGCGAGACAAGATTGATGCGTTGTTTGAGGAAACGATAAGGAGCGCCGAGGGATACTATAACTATCGATTTTCTACTCGAAAATGCAACCATCTTCATCGTATTCAAGCCGGCGAATCTCCGTTTTCTGAATATTAATCGTCCGGCGATTTAGTCACCATTGGCAATACCTAAATCCCAAAGCACATTGCATTTGCGACAGTATGCGCTCCAACTGTCTGGAACTTCTTTTCTTGAATTTTTTGTTATCGTCTTTCCAAGACAACTTGGACATGTAACATGGTATAGCTTGTAAAAAATCATGGCGAAAACCAGGCAACCATATCCAAGAATGAAAATTACGATATACCCAATAAGATGGTTATTTTTCATTAAAAAGTCTTCAGCCAGATAGACACCTGCCTGACTGCCAATCAGTAGCAATCCAAGACAAAAAAAGGTTTTTTTGGGGATGGTAAACGTTTCATGTTTTTTCACGTGCATATGAGCGCCTTGTATTCCGCCTAGCCCCGAAGCGAATCAACCGGCGTGGTAGCGACGGTCGTTGTTGAGTATTGTTATGTGGCTATGACCACTATTTTGGTTCTGTGTTGCATTTTTTTGTTTTTAGTATGCACTGTTATCCAAGGCTTTGGAGTGTCCCGGCCGACTTATAGGAGAGCAGAGTTGATTCCGACAGAACGATTCCTTGATGCCATTTTTAACGAATATAACGATGCAGCAATCGAGAAAAAACATTTTCAATACAAAACAGTCGAGCCTATCAAGGCCATTTTTCTTACCGAGTTCATTATGTTGGCAGAAATGCCGGACGGGTACCCTCACTGCATTGCCATATACATGCCTCACACCGACAATTTTATTGTAATAACTGCAGTAGCCTTGCCGAATAACTGGAATTTGTTGAGCGGTTAGTAACTAATGCAGGCGGCGTTCAATTTCTCTAACAATGGCAGCTTTAGTTCGTTGTGGACTATATACAGCACAGATTTAAAGTATTGGTCATTTGCATAGCCCAACAAACAAAACCCTTCGAATTGAAAAAAAAGCCCCTTATTCAGGGGCTAAAATCGAAGGCGACTATTGATGATCGGTATCAAACTTCGCCTGTTCAAATTGTATTAGATCGTCATTGTCCACGCGCTCGTAAATCGCTTCCACGGACAAGGTCAGTTGAATCGAATCGAACGTGACGTGATCCCCCAGATAATAATACTCCGAACGCCAGTCGCGTTTCCGGCGCATCACGATGATCGAGACGATATCCTGTTCGATCAGCACATATTCCTCAAGTGCTGGAATATTGATGTAGTAAAGCAACTTTTTAGTGGTATCGATTTTACGAGTCGAATTCGATAGCACTTCGACAATCAGCAGGGGCGACGTTAGAAAATCCTCATCGCCTGCCGCATTCGTACAATCCACTACGACATCCGGATAAAAGTAGTTCTGACCGGCTTTCACCTTGGTATCGGCCATGAACGCCTCGCAAGGCCGGCCTTTTAAATGACTGCGAAACTCGCCAAGCACGTTGGCTGAAATCCGCGAATGGTTGTGATTCGCGCCGGCCATGGCCAGAACCCGGCCATCGAGATATTCGTGTTTAGTTTCGGACACGCGCTCGCTCGCGAGGTATTGCGCCTCGGTCATGAAAGACTCGCTGGATTGTAACGTCATCGCTGGTTCCGTAGAGTGTGGAGAGTGTGTGTTCATGCTGGTTTCCTCGAATTGTTATGAAAAACCGTCGGGAAAACAAGCCCCCAGACCGGGAAGCTGTTTCCCGTCCGGGCGGATTGCGATTGAATCGCGTTAAGCGTTAAAACATCCCCCTAACGCGATCGTCAGGGGGATGGGGTTAATCGCCGACAGACTGCTCGGCGTGTATTTTCCTCAGAATGCTATCGAGGACAGTCGGCAATAGCGCGCCGAACCGGCCTCGAAAGTCTAAAGGCTGTTGTTTTGCGTAACGTCTGGCCGCCAAACCTAACCGTTGTCTAACCCAAGGACTGGCCTTGAATTGGCTTCTCAGCCAGGTCAAATAGGCGTCGTCGTCGCCCGTCCAATCCGCCGGCGGCGAAAAGGGCGACTCGGGATGGTCAGGCTCCGTATCCAGCGTTTGCGCGTCGAAGACGAATTTCGAGGTCATGACGGCCGTTCGAGGTCGGTTAAAGCGGGTTCCGCTATCGAAACGGCTGCCAGCTGTCCATCAGGGGCAATCTCCACCACGAATCGGTTGCCGTGCAACACTTTGCATCCGGTAAGATCCGGCATCAGCCGTTTCAACGCGTCGGCCGGATCATCGGCCGTATTCGCCACGATGAAATGGCTGAATTGCTCGACGTCCTGATCGTGACAGGAACCTTGATAGTCATCGTCGTTCTCGCAGAAACGCGACACCTGTTCCAGCACGTCACCCCACTTTTCCTGGCAGGGAATCAGGACGATATCGTCTTGCTCGTTGCCGGTATAAGCACCGTGTGCGTCGATATCAACACTATCGGCGCCGATCCGAATCCGGTAAGCCCGGCAAAACACCGCGGTCACCCAAACCCAGATGCCTTGAAATTGCGCGCGATGTGACTCCTCAAGGATCTCACTCCGCACTTCTTCTTGGCTCAAGTGCCGCAGGTAGGGCTGTACCCAATGCCCGGCGTCGAATCGGTTATCGATAAGCACCCAGCCCTTTTTCCAAGCCAGCAGGTATCGCAAGGCCCCATCGGACTGGAGATCGTCGTCAATCGTCACCAATTGCACTTGTCCGCTTTTGACGGCGGACTGGGTAATTGGTTGGTCAACCATTTCCAGAAAGTCGCCAAACAGGTCGGTATCGCAGACCGGCGGCCGTTGGATGCGGGAGACTAGCGCTTTGGGCAGTTGGTCGACATCGTTGAGTAAGTGTATCAAGCCGCACTCGCGTAGCACCGGGTAGTAGGTCAGGAAATCGTCCGCGCTCAAGGCCGTTTTCAGTGTCATGAGCTGGCTTTCGACCGCCGCGGCGATCGCCTCATGGATCAGCTTAATCACATCGGCTTCATCCACCAATTTGTCGCGATCCGGTAAGCGGGCCATGAATTGAGCGCTATCCAGATGCACGATATTGCCAAGGTGGCTGGTGTCTCCGATACGGTAATAGTGGCCTCGATATACCGGTAGGCCTTGCAAATACACCAAGCAATCCCGGTAATACCGATACGAATCGATCAGGTTGATCAAGCGAATTTCGCCGACCGGCGATGCCACAAACTCCGCCGCCCCGATAGAATCGATGGCGTTGGGTCGCGGTAGCGAGACTCCGTTAAAATGCACCGGAATTGGAAAACCGGCCGCTAATTCCTCCAGGGTATTTTTGAGTTTACCTGGGTCGATATCGACCAGCCGGATTTCGGTCAGACCGTTCCAATCGGTCACCGGCGAAACCTCCACCGGTTGAAACCCCAGGATATGATCGGTATCGACCGAAAAACACCCGCCTTTACTGGATAACCCCAGGTGCCGGCAGGCGAAGATCGCGGATAGAAAACCGACGCCAAAGGCGTGTTCCTTCGCAATCAGTTCCATGTCCCAGCTGGACTCGGCGACGGTGAGCAGGGTTTCGAGCGAATCGATTCCGCAGCCGTCGTCCGTCACGGTCAAGGTGTTGGTATCGGCGCAGTAGTCGAACGCGACATAGCTGGCGCCGGCCCGGCGGGCATTCTGCATCAGTTCACCCAAATACGTCGTCCGATTGGTAAAACTCCACTTCAGACTGTGGACTAAATTTTCAGGGTTTACTTTCAGTTGTAGGGGTGCGTTCATGGTGTTTTTCCTCAATTAAATTGGAACGTCGAGGAAATCGAGACGCACCCCTGGCGGGGAATGTCCGTTTCCCCGAGTCATTGGGTTTTAACGCGCGTCACCGGGTTATCCCATGTGATGCGCGCGGGTGGTGTTAAGCTGCCAGAGCCTCACCGCCAAACGAATGGCTGGCGTTTCCAGCAAGCCTGTACGGTTCGGTCGCAAGACTAATCCGCGTCGTTTTTCGGAGCGTATCCGTCACAATTCGAATACTGTCCAGGCCGGACAGCTTGAATTGCGAAACGATCGGTCCGCCGCAGACGAGGGATAGGCCGTTTTCCTGTTCTTCGTCCAGATTGATATCGCCCCAATCGCCGTTGGCATGTCGGTCCAACAACGCTGTCATTTCGACACCGCAGGCGGTTAACAACGCCAGTGCGGCGATAGAGGTTTGTATCCTTCCGTTTGAGAGTGATACGAGTGCAGTCATGGTTCCTTCTCCAAAAATGACGGGGAACACAGGCTCCCGTACGGGAAAGACGGTGCTCCCCGCAAGGGTGGTTTCAAAAAGGCTCGGTTAATATTCGTCCGGCAACAATATGGTTGTCGCCGAATGATCGGCTTCGGTAATGACCCAGACGGTGTCCTGTCCGGAAATTTGGTAAACCGACATCAACCGTCCGCCTTCTGCCAATGCGGCTTCGTTTAATGCACGATCCTCGTCGCATAGATCACCCCAATCGCCGCAGGCGTGGCGTGAGAGCAAGTGGCCTGGATCGAGCAGCGTCTTTTGCAGCAGGGCTACCGCACCGGGCGTTGCCACGGTGATACCGAGCGGGAAGGGCCGCTTTTGCGGTTGGTTCCGGATCAGACGGACGGCGTAGCTTTCAGCTACCCTTGCGTCGATTTCCTCCGAAAACCTGACCGTCCAATGCCGAATATCTTCAACATCGGCCGTGTCAGGCACAGTCACGCGGAGGGGCTCCAGGATGTTACGACCTTGACTTTCATAGTCGGCCGTCAATACCCATTCGCATCCCCAAAGGGTTAAATAGACATAAGCTTTCTTCGGTCCGACCGCGGTGGCGTAGCACTTGGTGGCAATGGCCACACTGTCAAGTGCGATCCAGTCGCGGTTTGTCAACGATTGCTGTACGGTGCGTTTAATGGCATCGCCAGGGATTTGTCGGTGGTCTGTCATGGTTTTCTCCTCAGAAAATGTCCCGACAAGCCGCACCCAAACGGGTAGGGTACCCGTCGGGGTTAAATACAATGTCAATCGCGCCCGGTTACTGCAGTGCGTGCCAATACCGCGTCGCTTCAGCTTCAGACAAAAAAGCGGCCTGCTGCCGGTCGTTCACCCAAACTTGCCAGGGTAAATCGTCGTTTTCGCACTCGATTAGCCCGTGCTTGTCGACGGGCAAGGCAAAGCGTTGGCCTTGAATGAAGGCAGCAAACGGATTTGCCCGCCGTTTGTTTGCAAAGCCGGCATGGACTTGGCCGTCGATCGTGACCGACCACGGATAATCGACGTGGACCCCTTTTTGGATGGCAACGTCGCCGACCCGAAAGGTCGGGTGCTGGTAAAGGGTCTGTAGTGGACTGTCGATCCGCACGATACAGTGGTCCAAAATAGCCGGACCGCCGATTTCACCCGATTCGATCAGCAACGGCACCTTGATGTCGCCGCAGGATCGACCGATTCGGCCGATGACATCGTTCTCGTCGAACCAGGACTGTCCCATTACCGGGTCGCCATAGTACAAACGGATTTTCCGTTGCGTACCCTGTACTTCCTCAAGCAGAGCAATGACTTCTTGCGGTGTGTCCTCGTGATAACAGGTGCCGGACGGCAGACGCTGATAGCGAACTGTATTTCCGTGACTGGTCTGTTCAATAATGGGGTTTTGCATGATGTTCTCCAGTTGAAGCGGGAACACCACGCCCCAGTCGGGAACAGGTATTCCCGCAGGGTAAGGCACTGGTGAGACCAGTAGTTAACTTAAGATAGGGTCGGTCTTTGGCTTAATCGAGGAGTAAGCTTGACGCCAATACCTTTTCACAACAAGCCATGCTCAGCGAATGAATGCACGGTTTCGCCGACGATGAAGTGATCAAGTACACGAACGTCAATCAAGGCCAAGGCTTCTTGAAGTTTTGCTGTAATCGCGCGATCGGCCCGACTAGGTTCGCTAATCCCCGACGGGTGGTTATGCGCCATAATCAGAGCTGCCGCATTATGGCGCAGCGCAGCTTTGACCACTTCGCGCGGATACACGGTAGCGCCGTCAATCGTCCCCCGGAACAATTCATCGCAAGCGATAACGCGATGTTGATTGTCCAAGAACAGACACAGAAATACTTCGTGCTCGTATGGCGCCAACTTCAATTTGATACAGTCCTTCGCATGGTCCGGACTGTTCAAGGCTTCACCTCGACTGAACGTGCGGTTGTAGATCTTAATGGCCTCTGATATGACATCCTGTTCATCAGCCATACGATAACTATTATTGGTTTCTTGAATGAATAACATGGGCTTTCTCCGGTAATCTTAAAATGTGGAGAAAGCCGCCCCTCTTCCGGGGTAGACTTTCTCCGGAAGGGTTGTCAAAAATATTCAAAGCCTCGTCAGCGATGTCTACCGACGTTGACCGTCGGCAGAACATATTTTGCTAAAGAGGCTCAATTACGACGCCAAAGGCAGATCTTGATTGGACTCCAAGGCATCAATCCATTCCAGCAAATTGCGGTTGACGGGTTCATTCGCCAACATCGCATCCGGATCGATCCCTCGGCTGGCCAGTACCGCGCTCATTGCCTGGGCTAAAAGGGCGTTGCCTTTTTCCCGTTCCGACTCGCCGCCGTGCTTGATGGCCCAAAAGGGATCGAAGCGTAAGTGTCTGGTGCCGCTTGGACACTGTTTATTTACCTCGGCATGAAATGCCCGATCGAGCGATTCAGCCTGTTCGAACTGCTGCCAGAAACCTGGACCGGCTTGAGTATCCACCGGCGGTAACCAGCGTCGCCGACAGCCAACCCAACGGTTCATGCGGTCGATCAAGGTCTTGCTTTTCGGAAAAAAGTGGATGGTCCCGGCGCCCGGATAGTAACGAACGTCAAAGTAACTACTGCTTATCCGTTCACCGTCCTTAAGCGCACTGAAATGCTGCCTAAACACCGATACCAAACTTACTTCCGCTTCGGTCTTGCCCTCGAGCAAGGCAAAGACCTTGTCGAAATCGGCTAGAAGTTGCTCCGAATTCCAGTCAAGACCTGTGTGGTAGGACTCGACTTTATGCCCTGGCAGTACGAAGCGTGTGGTCTTGATCCGCATCCCCAGCGTGCGGTGTTTATCATTGGATTTCCACCCCATGTAATACACTGCATTGTCGCTGTGGTAGCGCGTGATCAGATCGAACACATCGCAGACCATGCTGAGTTGAATTTCACCTTGCTGATCGATGATGCCTTGCAGAAAACCGTAAATATTCGCCACGGTAAATTCCAAAGACTTGATCGATTCGAAATCCGACTCCAACCGCTTTTGCGCCGCCGATGACAATCGTGACTTGACCTGAGTCGAACGCAGAATGCTACTCCACGCGCGATTTTTCAGGTCCTGATAACGTTCGTACAGCGTCTGCTTCACCGCATCCAATGACGAATCGTCTACAGTGTGCACACCGCCACCACTCAGCTCACCCAGGGTTTTACCTAGCATGGCTCGATAGCGGCTGGCACGGGCTTCACTGAATACAGCCTGCCGTGTCGCTTCGAAGGCGGCATCGAACATCAATACCGCGTTATCGATAAAAGCAGTCGGTAAGGCTAACTCCTGGGGCACATGAAATGCGCTGGCCAAGTCGTCCGCTTCACGACGATCCTGACGCAAATTGTCCAAAATATTGCCGAGGATCTCCTGTTCGAAGGTTGAGGTTTTTTTCAACCAGATCAGCGCAATTTCGACGTTGGTTTTGCGTTCGGCATCCTCGCCGGCGAACATGTCAGATAAGAACTCCACCTCGCCATGCTGTTCGATCAAACGCACTAACAGCTGGCGTTCTTTCGAAAATGGATTCCGTACGGTTTCGGCATTGAGGATGGCGACGATTTCAGCGTCGAACAAGATGTCCCAGGCCTTCAGCACGTGCTGAGCGCCCTGTGCAAAAGGCGGATTCATAATGCAGTGCGAGTAACTGCTGCCGTTTTGAAACTGCAGGAAATCCAACCCGACCACCGTGTAGCCTTGCGCACGTAACACCGCATGCTTACGCATATCGATTTCGACGCAATCAATCGGTACCCGCTGGTACTGTTTGAATGGCTTGGCTTTGAGCAAATGCCCTTCGCCGGCCGATGAATCCAGGACCCGCACAAACCGGGTGTTCTTGAACTTTGCCCAAGCCTTGATACTCAGCGCTTCCGTCGAGGCATAGTATTGAAAGGGATCTCTCATGACATTCTCCAAAAAAAGGGGAATGCCACGCCCCGGTAGGGAACAGACATTCCCGCAGGGATTGATAATGAGGCTCGCCGCGGATATCGCGAAAAGCCGAAGGATGATTAAGCGTCTGGGTCTGAATCAGACAATCCCAGTGCTTGTTTAGCTAACGTTAACAATTGGTCCAAATCGTCCCAATCGATACTGCCGCCGGCGTCTTTACCGCGCTGGTAGGCGTCGATCAGACCGCGGCACACTGCCATCGCGGTGCGTTCTTGACGTAGCTTCACCACCGAGGCATCGGCCTTGGGCCAGACGTCGACCGCTTCGACCTGCCAACGCAGGGTTTTGCCGTCGACTTCCTCGAAGTCGTCGAACAACAGCGGCATTTCCGGGGTGTCGTCCCAGATGGTACCGTCGTCGAAGGCGGCTTCGGCAGCCGCTTGCGCGCCGTCTGCCGACTCTGCGACGATGCCGACTACCACCCGGTGCTTGTAATCGAGGGTGTACGTCACGGCGTAGGCCGGTGATGGGTTCTCCTCGGTCAGCACATCGCTGTGGTAGGGTGAGATTTCGGCATTGCACGATGGGCAACGGTCGTTGCAGGCGCAATTCCATTCGTCGTCCCATTCGATCTGGCAATAGGGACAACGGTATTGGTTCAGATACAGAATCTCCGAAACCGGAGCTGGTAAGAATGACATGGCAATACCCTCCGTGATCGGCGGGAACCGCCACCCTGCAGGATGGAGTCCCGCCAGGGTGAATAAAAAACCGCCGGCCGCGCGGGCAAACGGTTGCACTTTAAATAAGTCGTTGTAAGGTCTGCGTACGCTTCCTTTTTTTAAGGTACGACGATGAACCCGATAGTGACCCGATTAGTGAACTGGGTGAAGTGGCTGGATCGAATCATCGATCCACCACCTAAACCCCGGCCACAACCCGAACCAAAACCGATGGCGATTCTGGTAGGGCCCGGCAAACGCCACTTCGATTTGTATCGAAAAATCCTGGCGGATTTGAACGATGCCGAAGTCGGCGTGTTAACCAAACTGCGCGATCCCCAGGTTGCAGGACCGCTGTTAGCCCGCATCCGCGCGCTCCGGCAGGAGACGATCGTTGAGATTGCGCCTCAGCTCGGGCTCGATGTCGAGCGGGAACTGAAGAGCAACAACGTGTTTCACCTGCCTTCGGATAGGACCAGGCTGCACTGACCGCCGATTAATGCACGGCCGAACGCGAGCCCTCTTTGCCGCTGCCAAGCGCTTTGCGCAATTCAGAGGCTGGATTCGGCCTTTTGGCCGGTCCTTCCACCTGCGTTTTGCGGCGCTTTTTTGCAGGCTGCGCGAGCAGTTCCTGTGCTTGGGCCAAACTGAGTTGCAATTTGGCTATTTCAATGTCCGCAAGCATAATCGCTTGGGTTTTCTGTTTAACCTGCAGCTCGATATCGAGTGTTTCGAGCCGGTAGGTCGGACGGTTGTTGCGTTCCAAAATACCCTGCCTTACGGTTTGGGATAAGGTTTCCCAATCCGTTGCCGGCAGGCTGTTTTGTACGGTAAAGCGGGGTGGTAGTAGGGCCGGCATTACCGAAGCTTGGCGCAAGCGTGCTGTTTGCCATAACGCCCAGTGCTGACTAAACCAGAGCCGGGCGGACTTGAGAGTATGCCAGATCACCCGGATGGCCAGGATGAATAGGGCAAGAATGATGGTGCCTAAAATGAAGTGCATTGAAACCTCCTTCCGCAATGGAAGAACATGCTTCAAACGCACGACCCGGTTCGGGCGATGGCGCCCGAAGCGGGATGGATAAAGGCTTGTAACAAGCCCGATTAAGGATCGGCATTAACGCAACCGATACAAGCAAAATGGATTTTGCTCGCCGCCTGAAGACGGAACGCCGGCAGAAGCCGGAATCAGCATTCTCGAAAGAACGCATGAAGTCGATTTTTTCATGTCCCGTCGCGGACGACGCATGAAAAAACCGGCTGATATCGCACGCCGCCACTGTAGCCCGATCCGGCCGGGCGTGCAATAGGGAAGGGTGTCGATACGGGCAGGACTTCATCTAGGATGAAGTTCTGGCCACGCATCGACACGATTCAAGTCACCTAAGCGCTCACGCCGCCAATAGCATGGCTTTGGACAGTGCGAACAGCTGAGGCCTCAATTCAGCCAGGTCATGAATGGTGAGGGCGACCGGAAACAAATGGCCAACCTCCACCCCCAAGCCGATGCCGAGGGTTTCGATGCCGCTGTCACGGCAACGCTTTAAGATCGACAGCGTACCCGGTAAATCGTTGGGTACGCCGTCGGTCACCGTTAACAGCAGTTTGCGCGGTTCGCGGCATTGCAGCAATTGCGCCGCGGCAAACCAAACGGCTTGCGTCATCGGCGTGGTATAGGCCGAAAAGACCGAAAAACGTCCCAAATTGTCGCGGACTTTTTCGCCGTGCCGTAACACCTGGTGCACCGATTCATCGTTGGCGCCGGGAAAGGCGGTGATTGCCGGATTGACCCCTTGAATGCTCTCCAATGCTAGGGCCAAGGCCATCGACGCTTCCAGGGCCAGAGTGAGCAAACTCACCTCTTCGCCATGAATGACAAGGGTTTCGCCCATGCTTTCGGATTTGTCCAACAAGATATGCACCGCACAATTGGGCGCAACTCGTTGCCCGGATCGGCAAAACACCCGCGTATCGCCCAACGCGAGTTTGGTTAAGCGGCGAGGATTGATACGCCGGCCGTTTCGCGCGGCTTGCGGCCGATTTTGCCGGTGGGCTTGCACCGCGCTTTGCAACGCGACCCGCAGGGCTTTGCTGTTCTGCTCCACCCGGTTTGCTAAGGCTTGGCCGACTAGCCGACTACCTTTCGGAAACAGACCGACCGGTAGCGTACATTTTTCGGCCGAATCCGGCGTCAAACCCAATTGCGATTTCGCCGTCTCGAACCAATCCTGTTCCAGGTCTTGCTCGGACGTGGTGCGCAGCTGGTCCATTAAAGACGGCGTAGCGCTATCGTCCTGTTGGGCTGGCTGATCCGTTTCGGACGAAGCGTTATCCGCACCCGCCGAATCGTTTCCAGGTTCGTCGTCCTGATCGGACGGGGCCGGGTCTCCGGGATCGGTCAGGTTTCCGACGCCGTCTGCGTCTGAACCGGACGATGACGAATCCTCGCGCTCGGTGTCCGTGTCGGATGAATCGTTATCATCTTCGAGGGTGGCGTTGTCGCCATCCTCCGAATCGGAGTCCGAATCACCGCTAGCCGACGTGTTCGTCGGTTCGGTACATTCCTCTTCGAGCATCGCCAAAATCCGATCGGTCAGATCCAGACAGTCGCGTTCACAGGTTAAACCCTCCGGTACTTCCGACAATAAGCCTTCCAAGCGAATCAAAGCGCCGCGTGGAAAACATGCGCGCAAGGCCTCTCGGGTGGCGTCGACTAAGGGTTCGAGTACCGTTTGACCTAACACCTTGGCCCGAAGCCGTTTCAGAATGTAGCCGAACAGGACATTGCCGGGATGATCGGATGCGGCCTGGGCCGTTAAGCGACCTTCGGTCAACATCTGTTCCACCATCTTTGCCAGGGTCAAGCGGGTGCCCGGATAGACCTTGGCCAGTTCATGCTCAATGCGCACGTCTTCGATCGCGCCGCAGATACGCCGGCGCAGGACCGAGTCACCAAAATCGAGCTGAAAGTCCGAATACCGAATATGCGCCGCTTCATGGGCCAGATAACCCCATGCGTAGTTCTGGTACTGCGGATCGGACCCGTTGTAGCCCGGTAGTTGTATCGATTGGCCGTCGGTGTAGGCGTCAGTACCGCCGACCGCGACCGAAATGCCAAAGCGGTTGCCGATCGCGGCCGCCACAATGGGAAACGCGCGTTCTAAAGTTTGATGCATGGCTTGCTCCTTAAAAAACAAGGGGCAAGCCACAGCCCCGAGGGCGTGTCGCATTGCCCCGATAGGGTGATTAAAAAAACGCTTAGAACCAGAATTCGGTCACCGCTTCCGCCGGTAGTTCGGATTCGTCGGTGCCGTGGGTTTCGGGTTTGTTGTCGTTGTCGGATCCGTACGCTTGCGCAGCCAACGCGGGCGGTGCAACGGGTAGAACCGGCCGCGAAGCGATGTCGGCAAAGGATTGAGCTTCGCCTTCATCGTCATCGTCGGTAAACAGATCGTCTAACAAGCCGGCAAACAGATCGTCCGGGTCCACCGTGGGCGGCTCTTTCGGTTCGAGCAGGCTGGTTTGCACCGGGGCGATCACGGCTGCCGATATCGGCGATGCCGGATGCCCTGACGACAACACGTCATCCGCGTCTTCGTCGTTCGTTACCTTGGACGGGTTCGACGACAAGCCTTCACCGTGACGGCGAAGCTTGTCGGGATCGGCCAATAGCATGGTCATTGCCATGATCTCCTGCAGCAAGGCCCCCTCGATCGCGCCGCGATTGGGGATCTCTTGCAGTACGCCATCGATCCAGGTGACGATCGGTGCCACGCGATAATCCAAAAAGCTCAAGCCATCCAGTTTGTCGCGAATCCGCTTAATCGGCCGCAACGCATTCCGGGTGACCTGATCTTTTCCGATCAAGGATTGTTCCAGCAATAACTCGGCGTCGTTGGCCACTTCGTGAAACAACTGGCCGCCGATCGAATCGATTTGCTGTTCCAGCCGTGCCACATCTTTGGGGCTGGATGCTTCCGGTTGTCGGATGGCGACCACCATGAAGTCGAAACCCAACTTCGTGGCCACGTACGCCATAGGGTCGATCGCCTTTTCGATAATGCCGGCAAAGCTCGGATGCTTTTTGATCCAATCGCGCACGGCGTCGTCGTAGCCGGCCAGGAACTTCGCTTTATTAACCGCGAATTCCTGAGCGACTTTTTCCAGCTCGCTCACGATGGCGTCCGTGTGTTCGACCGGCACCACAAAACCGCCCATGAAGCGGGTGCCGACCCGTAAACAGTGGCGTTCGGCCGCTTTTTTCAAGCGATTGAAGTCCGCCAACTGGTCGGGATCGAGCAAACGTTTCGAGCCTAAGCTGGCCAAGTCCTCGGGCGGTAATTCACTGCCGTCGGCCAGTACCAGATCTTCTTTGCGCAATTTTTTCCGCGCGCCGTAGATGTTGGCTTGGATTTTGACCAAGACCACACGGTCCAATATTTGATTACACTTCGTCATAGTGCCTCCTTAAAAGAGGCCTACGACTGCCCCGGAGGGCAGTGTAAGCCCCTTCCGGGTTGATAAAGCCTGTTGAAAGGCGGGTTCAAAAAAGTAAAAACCGTGACCGGTTAAAACCAGTCACTGTCCATTTCGCCTAAAGCGGCAACCAGATCCAAGGACGGCAACAGCAAGCCCAGTGCTTCAGCCACAGGCCGGATCTGCACTAGGTTGGTACCGAATAGCTGTAACACCTCGGATTCCTGGTGTAAGTTGGTCGAGGTTTCGCGAGACGCATCGGTGACAATGCCCACGTCGATGCCGACGAAGCCGGCTTTTTTCAACGCCGTTAGCCATAACCAGGGGGCAATGCCGTGTTCCGGGTGTATTTGGCCGCTGGTGTCAAAGCCGCGGCCGATTTCACTTAAACGCAGCAGCGAGTCCCAATCCGGCCAACCCACATAACTCAAACCAAGGTCTTGCTGCCAGCGGTCGATACAAGATCGCCACTGATGTAAGGCGTGGTTTACGGCAAAGACGACCGGTTGCGGTGCGCGGCATTCGACTTGCCAATACAGCACCGACATGTCACACCTGCCAATCGCTGCCGAACACGTCTTGCGCCAACCGATGGATGGCCTCGCGTTCGGCCGCATCCCCCCGCAGAACCAGCGCCCGATCCAAGGCATAGGCCAGGGCGTTCGGGGAACCTTTGTAGTTGGCACTGAGCTGGGCCCAACGCAACAAGCTGCGGGTCGACATGGTGATCGAGAGCAGACCAGACGAATCGGTGCCGCCAATAAAGACCTTGCGGATCTCGTTGGCCAGCTGAATCATGCGTTCCCGAATGCTCAGCGGCATGGTCGGGACCGTGCGTTCCAGCATACTCATTTCGTCGTCCGGTTCCGGATAGCCCACTTCCATCAAACGAAAGCGGTCCATAAAGGCCACGCTTTGACGCATCACCCCTTGATACAAGCCCGACTGGTCGCCGGCGCCGGCACTGTTGCCGGTTGCAACCAGACGGAACTTCGGGTGAGGCATGACGACTTCGTCGGTGGCCGCAATCATCAGCGGTTTGCCTTCGACGATATCGTTCAAACCCAGCAATTCGGCCGGGTCGGTCGCATCGATTTCGTTGAGCAAGAGCACGTGGCCGTGGCGCACGGCGCTGGTCAACGGGCCGTCGGTCCATTTCATCGTGCCGTTGCCGGTTAAGACGAATTGGCCCAACAAATCGTTGAACTCAAGCCGGCCATGACCAGCAACGGCATGCACACCCCAGTGTAAGCGCGCGGCTGCTTGCTCAACCAACGAGGTTTTACCGGAGCCCGTGGGACCGGTGATATACAGTCCATCGCCATTCGGATTCCGAAAGAACGCCAGGACGTCGCGCAATGGCTCGCGCCGAAACACATACGGTTTTTGGACCGGCACGAATGGATTATTTGCCGGGACAAAGCCTTCGACGGTCATCGAGGCCGGTGCGGATACGCCGAAGGTATCGGCGACGGAATACTGTTGGTACATACTGCCTCCTGATTTAAGTGTGACTCCCGAAATAGAAGGCGTGCGCCCCCGGTAGGGAAGCGAACCTCCCTTGCGGGGTTGATTAATGAGTCATAGCGGTTACGATGGTCTAAACCATTGAGGGCTCCGATATGATTCGACTAGGGGATAAACTACGTTTAAGCGACCGGGAACAGCACGCCTTTCGGGTGATGACCAATCGCGCCGCGCCGCCGAAGACGGTGTCGGAGTACAATGCGGCCTTGCAAGTCGCGGCCGATGCCGTGCGGGATAAGGACACGAGTGCCGAATCCCGCTTGCTGCAAGCCGTGTTACTCGGCGAATGCCTCCAACAGGAGTAATTCGGCCAGAAGGTGGGCTTTAGCTTCGCCGATCGCCTTGCTCGCCAGCAATTGGCGTAAGGTGTCGGCTTGGCCGCGGTCGACGAGCGATAGCACCAAGGTGGTGGCAATTGACTCGTTGAGATCCCGGAAGATATCGGGATGATTCAATAAGGCGCCTGCGACCGTGGCCGGTTTTAACGCGGCCAGTTCGAGGATCTTATCCGCCGTGGACATGGAGGGTTCGCGGCGTGGCAATTTCGAAACAGAATTGAGGTTCATGGTCGTATCTCCTATAAAAAAGGGAGACACGCCCCCATCGGGAGAGGTCTCCCTGGGTGGGGTGGGTAATCATCAAACGATATCAAACATCAACACCGATCGAGGTTTGCATGATCAAGCATGCGGGTAAAGTCCGATTGACCCGAGCGGAATTTCGCCGCTTACAACGCAACAACGCCAGGCGCGGTTACGCGGTCAATACGATTAAAACGACAGCGGAGTACGATGTCGCCTTGGTTCAGGCGTGCTCCCCGGTGTTCCTGGCCGATTTACTGCAGGCGTTGGAAACGGGTAGCAGTCCTTTAATGCGTGGCGAGGTCACTTTCGATCAGTTGACCGACAGTTAACCTACGGTTGACATTCAACCGACAGACACTGCACGTTCGGCGATCGCGGTCAGCGCAACTGCGTGCAGCTGCTTGAGCAAGTCGACTTCGGGATCGTCACGGTGTTGCCAATTGTCCGGCAACGACGCGATATACGTCGTGACCAGGGTGGGCTCGGTTTTAGCCATCTCGAACAGGCGACGGGTAGTATCCCGGCGGTGCTTAAGATCGGTTAAAAACAGCCAAACAGCTTCTGATTTTGTCATAGTGCACCTCCAACAATCAGGGGGGGCACCGATGGCCCGATAGGGCGTGATGCCCCATTCGGGTTATTAAATAGGCCGTTGATAGCAACGGCCGGACGAAGCCGGGTTTGACGCACCCGGTACCACCAAGGATATGCCTTGATCGCCGCCTGAAGACGGAACGCCTGCTCTGCAGGATTTTCAGCGTATCGATGACGATAGCGCTAGAAAAGTCGGTTGAGGGCTTGGCTTACACCTTAAAACAAGCCCTGAATCGACTTAAAGAAACGAACACTACCGAGGTAGTGTTCGTTCGTTGCTAACGTGTTTTCAAAACCAACTGCTTTCCGTCACGGCCAAGGAATCCGGGTCAAACGCTACTTGCGCGTTTTTGCCATTGTCGTCTCGGCACGTCACGCGTACCCGCGAGGTCGGAGCCTTTCGGTACGGGGCCAGCTCCGCCTCAGTCAGTTGCGGGAGCAGGGCCGTTAAAGCCGCCTTGTAATCGATACCCCCCTGGCTGACGCTTCGACAGACACGCACGCCGGAATGTTCGGCGATGACGTAATCGGCCATTTGCTCTACCCATTGGGCTTCGGTCTTGGCTTGCAGTTCGGCCAGTTGGGTGGCTTCGGCTTTCAATGCCTCCAGTTTTTTCTGCCGGGCACGGTATTCGGCCGCCAGTCGATGCCATTGAATTTCGGCGTCGCCTTCAGGCAAATACAAGTCCCGCTTCAGGTCTTTCGGCGGTTCTTTTTTAGTGATGACCCAACCGTAAAACGTGATGGTCGCGTTGATTAAAGTCACCAAAAAGGCGTCATCGCGCGCGATGTCGAACACCTTGACATGCTGGTCGTCGAGATAGAAGCACAGATAGCCTCTTTTGGCATCGGCGACCAACAACTGCTGCTGCATTTGCACCCAATACAATTTATAGGCGGCCGACTGCTCGCCTTCCTGCACCACGTTTTCGTAGGTGCTGGGATGCGGGCATTTGATTTCGACGGGTTCGCCGTTAGCGGGAATGCCGTCGAACGAGGCGCGGATCAACGGGTATTGATCGCACTCGCCGCACAAGGGCAACAACAGTTCGTCACACGTGGCTTCGAACCATTGCGCCGCCTTCGTTTCCAGTTCGCGGCCGCGACGAACCAATGGATGGTTGTCGAGGTTGGCTTCCAGGACGATGCCGACCCGTTCCGCCCACAAGCGCCAAGGCGTTTTGTAAGGCGAGCGGTTCAGAATAATCGCCGCTTCGCTGGCGGTTACGCCTTGCGATCGCCACAGTCGCCACGCATCGCTGCGTTGGGCGATATCGACGATTTTCATTCGAACTCTCCGTCGATCCGGATGTGACAGCCGTGCAGCAAGCCTTCTAATTTGCGTTGTTTCAACACCGCGTGGCAACGCTGTGCGAGACGGACATCGTCGAATAGCAACAAGGTGCAACCCGGCGATAGAGTGCAGATGCCGCCGAAGGTATCGGCGATACTGACCAAGTCGGCGTAGGAATGCCGGCGATGAAATAGCCGGGTTTCCGTGTCCGGATCCAGCGCTTTATCAAGAAATCCCGGCCCATAGCGGCGCAGGACGGTCGGTGAGTCGTAACGGCTCCAGTCGGTAAAGCTGGGTATCCGGTTGAGGGATTGATCGAAGGTAGTGATTTCATTCATGACGGTTCTCCAAGAGAAGAGCGTCACGAATAGCCCACCGGGCGAATCATGACGCCCTGGATGGGTAAATGAGAAAAACCGAAAGTCGGTTTATCTGAGTGCTTGACGAGCCTTGTTAAGCTCGGCGTCTTTCGTAGATAGCGGCGGCATAGTCATGCCTTCGGTATGCGTTAACGCGGGTTTCGGTTTGGCTTTGTCCAATTCCGCACGGGCATAGATCAGGTCAACACCAGTAAATCGGTTGGTGATGAATTCTTCGGCCGCCGCCCATGCGTTTGCATCTTTTGTCCGCTTAATCAGGGTTCCAACTGCCTTAATCAAATTTGGATGGAGCTTAGATGCATCGATCACCTCCGGCTTGGCTTCAGCTTGAGGCTGTTGCTCGGGTGCCGCAGTAGTCAGTTCGGCCGGCGGATCGATATCGATAACATCGGAGCCGTCGATATCGATGATTTTGCCGTCCATTTCCTCGGCGGCATAACCGCATTCTTCCGGAAAGGCCGCGCGCAAAGACGCCGCTTTACCGCATTTGGCCAATTGCCCTTTGGGGCGCTTGATCCACATCGCGGTAGGCACTTGCGAGTTTTTGCCGCCGGCCGTGCTGTAGGCTTCAAGCCAATAGACTTCCTCGGTAAAGGCGCAACGTTGGCCGCCGACGATCCGGTACACGGTAACCGCCACCCATTCGGGAAACGTTACGCTGACATTGACGTCCTGCCATTGGTCGTTGTCGTCTTTGTAGCGCCCGGTAAAGGTCTTGGTGACATCCGGGCCCCACACGGGACGGTCCATTCCAGCCCAAACACCGGTTCGGGACGCGGTGGTCTGAATTTCCGTGATGGAGGGCCAGACGGTTTCGACATTGCGACCTAAAGCGGTACTCCACATCGGGACGATATGGACCGGTTTTTTGAAGATGTCGAGTTTTCGGGTTTTGCAATAATCCAGAGCCATCAAGATGGCTTCTGCGGTTTTGGCTGTGGGAAAGGTGACTTCCGTCAGCACTTTCCAGGATTGCTCCGTCAGGCCATAGGTTTGTTTCGCAGCATCCGGCATTGCCGGGCGAGTAGGCGTATCGGGTTTTTGTTTGCCGGGATTGCTTTGAGCCATAATCGTTCTCCTTAAAAAAAGGGAACGACGGACTCCCATTGGGGAATCGGATCGTTCCCCGTTGGGTGGTATAGGCGTCTTGAATGACGCATGGATTGAAAGCTGAGATTGACGCACTCAGTACGGGAACATCGATTCCCGCCGCCTAAAGACGGAGCGCCTGCTGTTGCAGGATCTTCAGCGTTGATTAACGCTAAATACTAGTGGCCTTTATAACAAAAGAAATTGCGAAGTGGAAGTGGATTTTAGCGGCGACTGGGTACCTGAGCATGTTGCTCGAAGAATCGGTAGAATGGTTAAACGCTTGGCGATATCCCTGAAGCCTTAACAGAAGCAAGCCACTATTGGACTTACCGAAGACAATGCAGGGTAATAGCTGGTCCACGGGCTGAATTATTGAATAAGAGCCTCGATTTTGGCCAAGACTTCGGCCAATACCGCCCCGTCCACCATAGATATCTTTTCGGCCTGACGCGCCGCCCAATCCAGACTCCGAATCTGATCCGCCAATATCACACCACTCACACGGTCGCCGTCCGGTAACGGTACCTCAAACGGATATCCTTTAACCCGACTTGTTACAGGGCAAATCAACGCCAACCCGGCTTTGACGTTATAAGTGCGCGGCGTAACGACCAGGCCGGGGCGGCGCCCCGCTTGTTCGTGGCCTGCTTGAGGATCGAACGCAATCCACACCAAATCCCCGCGCTCAGGTACGTACGATACAGCCATTAATTGTTACCTTCTCGGCCAACATCCGGCCCCCAGTCAATGCAATCATGCCGATTATCGGAAGTCATGCCAGCCAGCAACTCGTCCAACTTGAAAACAGGCTTAGCCGTGGACGGCACAATACGAAACCCGCCATCATCAGCCGTCAGTTCGACCGGCGAACCGATTTCCAGCTTTAGCTGTGCAAGCATCGCCGCCGGCAATCGAACCACGGCGCTATTACCCCATTTTTTAATTTCGGTGTGCATCTAATTGTCACTCACAAATAGCGTATTTACAGATGTTATACCGGTTAATCGCGTTCGGTCCTTACTTGCCATCGAAGTGAAGGCAATGCGTTGATCGCCGTGGCAAAAATACGGCATAACCTCCACTTCTTGGTCATCGCAGGCAACGCAGCTCTTATCATTTTCGATTATCGTGTCCCACGCAGAGAACGCTTCACTGTCCGATATATACAATCTCCGCCTCGCGGTGTCTGTTGTACCGTCAAACACAAAGTACCGAAGCTCGCCGTCACCGAATCTCACCGCGCCTGTGTATCTAGCCATGCATTAATTCCTCCAATCAAACACGCCTAATGCGAATTTTGATGGCCGAGATAGTGCCGCCAATGATGACTAACCCAAGAGCCGCCAAGATCGGCATCATAGCCGGAACCGACATACCGAAAGCATTAACTCCACGCCCAAGGCCGTGACCACTTGTTTCAGCGAAGAACAATGTCCGTACGAAGATAGCTAAGCCCGCGCCTGCCATTAAATTACCAAGAACCGCGTGTACCCGAAATTTCATTATCGCCTCCGAAGCAATTTCAAAACAGTAGCCACATTGTGGCAACGTTCGAGCGATGTTGCAACATGGTAGCTACAATTGTTGCAACTTTGACAAGCTATTCAACCGAAATCGAAGGCAAGCATAAGCAAGTCACTGGTGGCCTGGTTCTTTCATTATTTGTGTCATTCGTTTTTCACTAATTTGACACTCTTTCCACTTTTTGTGGCAACCGACAAATCAGGATGGTGTGAGATGTGAAGCGTGGGAATTAACTTTCTTTCTTACTTTCTTTATTTCTTTTAATATGTCAAACTCCTGCCGTCGCAGTTGATTCCGAATGGGAGTTCGCCATGCAAGCAGAAGACTTTGAATCCAGTTTGGGTCGCCCCGCCGATATTACCGACGACCAAATTATCGAAGCCGGCAAGGCGTTGACGAAGGCGAATCGGAATGTCACCGGATTTGCGTTACGCAAGCTAACCGGCGGCGGCGATCCGAAGCGGCTCAAAGAGGTTTGGGACAGGCACAATGCCACTCAAGCGGTGACAAATTCGGAGCCCGTCGTCGAGTTGCCGCTGGAAGTGGCCGAAAGCTTGGCGGTGTTGACCAAGGGGTTGGTCGACAAAATTAACGTGTTAGCGCTGGAACTGAATGACAGAGCGGTCAAAACCCAAGAGCGGCGGGTAGCTGATGTGTTGCGAGCGGCGCGCGAACAGCAAGTCCAATCAGAGCGCGAGCTGGCTGATGCCTCGCAGGCGGTCGATGAATTGGAGACCATGCTGACGGATGAGAAGGCCAGGGTGGGGGAGTTGACCAAACGCTTGACCGACGCGCAGGCCGCGAACCAGTTACAGGCGGTTGAGCTAGCTACCTTGCGCGAACGATTGGAGGCGGTCGAGAAGAACGCGCAGGCAGCAACCGAACAGCATGAAGCAGAGCAAGCCAGGCTGCGGCAACAGGTGACGGCTCAGAAACAAGCCGCCGAATCTATCGCAGCCGAGCGAGACCAATTGAAAACGGAGTTGACCAAACTGCAGACCAAAGTGGAAACCGCGGAGGAACAGCGAAAGGAGGAACGACAAAGAGCCGCTGCGGAACTTCAACGTATGGGCGAAAAGCTGATTAAGCTCGAAGCTGAAACAGATCGCGCTAAAACAGAGGCTGGCAACGCGCGAGAACAGGTTGCGCTTCTAACAGGCCAATTAACGGCCACGAAAACACAGGTCGAACAGTTAATGAAAGCTATTGGTAATTAGTTAATTGCGCTGAACCGGGGGCCTGAAAAGTCGCCGTTGACGATCTCAACCAACCGGCCAAAAGCGGTCAGAGAGAATAATTTATAGTTTTAGGTTTGGACGGGCAAACTGTTCGAAAGCCGTCACTCGCCTAAATGATTCGAAGTCGAAACTTCAGCGCAAACTCCAAAACAATTAGATGAAAGGAGTTTTTATTTTGGCTTTTAAGCAAGTGTCTACCGATTACATTTTTCGCTAAAAATCCCCCATCAATGGCTTAGGAGTTTGCCTCGACCGATAACAGTATTGGGCATTAATACACTTGTCACAATGATGGTGTAGTTTTTTACCGAAGTCACGTGACTCGGTATGTTAAACAGGCACGGATGTCCAGCATTGAAAAAATTCGAGATAGGCCGGACGTTGCCGAACTTCCACTGGTGCTACAGCAACACTTAATGTTGCTGAATTGCCTGTGAAGCAGCATGGATTTTTTCGATGGGGTCAGAGCGTGGTGCTCATACAAAGCAGCCGCAATTCCTCCACGATCTCTGGCGCTAATTGGAGACTCCCTCGAACCGTGGCCTAGTTATTGCATAAAGAGACGAAGCCATCTTCTCAGGAAAAGTAATTTCACTGCCCACCAGCAAACACGAAGACCGCTCGCATCCCAAACCGACTATCGCAAAAAACAGGATAACCCATGAAGCGTCTTGATACGTACACTTGGCGAACACAGCCACCCAGGCTTTCAGTTACTCCCTTATCGACCCAGTCGGTTTTGAGCGGCAGCCCAAAAAGCAATATTCGCCGACTAAATCCTGGATTGTTGTTCTGCTTGGGACTGATGTCCGGATTTGCCACGCCTGCAACAGCCGCCGTCACCATCGACTACAGCTACGATGACCTGAACCGGTTACAGACGGTTACCCGCAACGACGGACCGGTGGTTGCCTACCAATACGATGTGGCTGGGAATTTCAACACGCAAGGCGTCACTAACAGCCCGGATACCGACGGCGACCTGCTGGCCAATTTTGCCGACCCGGACGACGATAACGACGGCATGCCGGATGCCTGGGAAATTCAATACGGACTCAATCCACTGAGTCCTGCCGATGCCGGGTTGGATAGCGACGGCGACGGCATCACCAACCTGGCGGAATATCAAGCCAACTCCAATCCGCTGCAGTCTCCCAACACCAGTGTCGCCGTTCCGGCCGTGCCGGAATTGGGTTTAGTCATCATGGCTTTGGCATTAGGGCTAATACTGGCTCGACAAACTAAAAAACAAGGAGTTTAAGTGATGAACATGCCAAGGAATTCGGGTGCTTCCGTGCGCCTGTTTGTTTCACATCTGTTGCTAATCTGCCTGGTGGGCTTTGCTGTTTCGGTCGGGGCGGCTCCTAGCGACACCGGGCCAGCGAAATGGGTATTGCCTGCCGTGGCGCAGGCCGTCGCCGAGTCGCACTCACGGGGCCAAACCCCAACATCTCCGGCCGGCTGGGTCAACCAGACTGCGGAACCAGTGTCTCCCGAAGCGGCTCAGGCCGTTATCGAGCAACGCGAACAAACCTTGGCTCAACAACGCGACCAGCAAGCTGCGAAGCAAAGCCGGCAAGCGGCTACTACCGCAGCCAAAGCCTCGGCAACCCTGGCTGCAACGGAAATCCTGACCGCCGCCGCGTTGGTGCCCGCTGCCACCGAGTTTAGCCAACTGGCGGCTGCGTTGGAAAACGATCCCCGCCGCATTTACCAGTTCGTCCGCAATTACTTTACTTACGTCCCCTATTACGGTGCCTTGAAAGGCCCGTATCTAACCTTGAAAGAACGTAGCGGCAACGACTTCGATCAGGCCGCCGTGCTGGTGGAATTGCTGCGGGCAGCGGGTTACACCGCGAATTACCAATACGGCAGCATGAGCATTCCCCTTTCAGCAGCCAATAATAATGACATGGCGCACTGGCTGGGGACCGATGCTGATGCCAGCCGTATCGGCAATATCATTGGCTCGGGCGGTATTCCCGCGACTATCGTTAATGGTACCAGCCTGACTGTGGATCGGGTTTGGGTCGTCGCCAACATCAACAGCGCCAACGTGGCGCTGGACCCCGCTTTTAAACCCAGCAACAAACAGACCGGCATCAATCTGGCTACCGCGATGGGTTACGACAAAACTGCTTTGTTGAGTGCGGCCGGCGGCTTTCTGGGTACCGATTCGATCCAAAGCCTGAATACCGCCAACCTGAATGCCGAACTGAACGACTTGACGACTCAGCTGGTTAGTCAACTCAAACAAAATTACCCCAACGCCTTTGTTCGCGACATCATCGGCGGCTTGAACATCGTTCCCGACCAAAGCAGCAGTTTGCCGGCTGGCTTGCCGTTCGCCGGTACACCGACGCAAACCGCCTGGGCCGAAATTCCCGCCGGTTACATTCATACCGTACGTCTGCAACACGGCGCGATCGACACTACGTTGAATATTCCACAAATTGCCGGCAAAAAACTCAGCATCAGTTATGTCGGAGACAGTACGCCTATCGATCCGCCGCCGGCTGGAGCTGTGGATTTCGGCACCGTTAGTCCCGGCCAGGATGGTCCGACCTTTACCTGGAATCCCGGCAACCCCAACAGTGTCGTGATCCAGGTCACCAGCACGATCAGCGGAACGAATGCCAGCGCGTTTCAATTCGTGTCCGGCAGCGGCACCCAGAACATCCCCGCCAATAACGGCAGCGTTCCGGTAAAAGTCAAATTCACCGGCATCGGCCAGACGGCCGGGCGTAAAAACGCTACCTTGACCCTCACGTTCAGCTACCAGGGCAGCACCATCGGCACCCAAACCGTGGCCTTGACCGGCGCGGTGCAAAGCACGCCGGTGGCCCAACTCTATCTGGACGATACCCTGTTGCTATCGGAAGGCACTCCCTCCGGTAATTTGACAAGCCTCACCTTAAGCATAGACCATCCCTACAGCGCCTCGGTCAGCAATCCCTGCTTTACCGGCGCCAAATACGGCGACCAATGCGCTACCTTCACGCTCAAGCGCACCGGCTCCTACGTACTGGCCTCGGCCTTTGGCGGCGACCATGACAGCAGCCTATTGAGCGAACGCCAACGCTATCTGGACCAACTGACCGGGCAAGGCGCGGCCAACACCTCCCGCGAAGTGGTCAGCGAAACCTTGAACATCTTCGGCCAAAGTTGGATGCAACAAACTCAACTGGCCGACGATCTGCTGAACACCTTGAGCGATAACCGCGCCATCCGCCATCACCGCTTCGGTATCGTCGGTCAGGAAGACGGTTATTTCGTCGATGTCAGAGCCCAGTTCGTGTCCACGCTACCGCAGAGCGCGACTGCCGGCGAAGGCACCTTCCAGAGTTCGGGCTTGATCGCCAGTGCCATGGAACACGCGGTCCTGGAGCAACTGCAAGGCGCCAGCCAGCCGGCGATGTCCACCGTCAAAGTTTTCCACCTCAACAATCAAAGCGGCCAAAAGTTCTTTTCGGCTAACAGCGGCAATTTTGCCAGTGTCTGGGGACAGTTAAGCGGTTACTCGTCCAACAATCCAGGTAATGACGACTACACGCAATTACTGGCGCGGATCAACGCCGGCGCCACGCTGATCTTGCCGCAAAACGGCCAAGTCACTCTCAACAGCTGGCACGGCAATGGTTACATAGACTACCGGGTCAACGGCAACCAACGCAGCCAAGGCATGATCATCGGCGGCGGCCTGAACGGCGGCTATGGCTCTTTCCTGGGCTCGGTGAATACGCCTGTGGCGCAAAGCTATTACACGCCGCTACAACTGCCCGCCGGCAACGTCGCCACCCCCAAGGGCGCCGACCCGGTCGATCTGGGCAGCGGCGCCTACCTAAATCAGGCCGTCGATCTCAGCCTGGGCGGCAACGGCCCGCGCGGCTTAAGCTTCGCTCGCAGCTACAACAGCCAGCAGGTCAATCAGGATTCGGCCGGGCTGGGTAAGGGTTGGAATCACGGCTACAACATTCGCTTGAACCAGCACAGCGACGTCAAAACCGCCCTCGGCCTACGCAGCCCGCAGGACGCCGCCGCGTTGATCGTGGCGGCATATGTCAGCCGCGACCTGATGTCTCCGACCCAGCCTTCCCTGAAGGAATGGACCGTCGGCGCGCTGGTGGCGCAATGGGCCACCGACCAGTTGCAGGACAAAGCCGTCAGCGTCCAACTGGGTGACCGGGCCTTGAGCTACCGGCAATTGCCCGACGGCAGCTTCGTCGCCCCGCCAGGTGTTACCACCCAACTGATCAAAAACGCCAACGGCACCTACAAACTGAGCGAACGCTTCGGCACGGTGTTGGCCTTCGACGCCAACCGCCGCATCCAAAGCCTGACCGACATCGACGGCAATGCCTTAAGCTTTACCTACACCGGCGACCTGCTGACCCAGGTCAAGGATGCCTACAACCGCACCCTGACCCTGAGCTACACCGCCGGCAAACTCACTCAGGTGGCCGACAACCAGGGCCGGGCCGTGACCTACAGCTACACCGGCAACGACCTAACCCAATTCCGCGACCCGGAGAACAAACTCTGGCAATACGGCTACGACGCCCAGCATCAAATCCTGACCGTCACCGATCCGGTCAACCAAGTGATCGTCAGCAACGTCTACGACGATCACCACCGCGTGACCCAGCAAACCGCCCCCCGCGAAACCGGCAACGCCTTGTACACACTGCACTACACCGGCCTGTCGTCCGCCGAACAAGACCCGGCCGGCCACCGCACGACTTACTATTACGACGACCAAAGCGGCCGCACCGTGGCGGTGGAAAACGCCCTGGGCCAGATCGCCAAAACCCAATACGACGGCCAGGGCCACGTCATCCAAACCACCGATGCTTTGGGCCACGCGACCCAAATCAGCTACGACGCCAACCACAACCCCACGCAAAGCCTCAACGCGCTGAATCAGGCCACCAGCTTCGGCTACGACGCTCAACTGCGCTTGACCCAAGTCAGCGACGCGCTGAACCACGCCAGCCAAATCGACTACGACGCCGAACATCACCCCATCGCCGCCCGTAATGCCTTGAACCAACAGACGGCCACCGCTTACACCGTCGCCGGTCTGGTCCAAAGCAAAACCGACGCCCGCAACACCACCACCCAATACACCTACGATGCCAACGGCCATCCGGCCGCTGCCAAGACCGGCACCCATCCCGCCGTCGCCAGCCAATACGACGGCATCGGCCGCCTGACCAGCCTGACCGACCAGGCCGGCGCCGTGACCCAGTTCCAATACGACAAGCGCGGCCTGCTGCTGACCCGCACCGATCCCCTCGGCAAGATCAACAGCTCGACCTACGACAACGCCGGCCGCCCCGTCAGCCACACCGACCGCAACGGCGATGTCGTCACCAGCAATTACACCGCCAGCGGCAAGCTCAACCAGATCGTCTACCCCGGTAACAGCACGGTCAACTTCGACTACAACAACCTCGACCGGCTGACCACGATGACCGACCCGACCGGCACCACCAGCAACAGTTACGATGCCGCAGGCCGGCTGACCGGCACCACCGACCCGAACGGCTTCCAAGTCAGCTACCAATACGACGCCGCCGGTAACCTGACCCAGTTGACCTATCCCGGCAACAAGACGGTCGGCTACGGCTACGACGCACTGAACCGGCTCAACAGCGTCACCATCAACTGGCTGAATAAAACCGAAACCTACAGCTACGACGCGGCCGGCCGGCTGACCCAAGCCGCCCGCTTCAATGCCAGCCAAACCCAATACGGCTACGACAACGCCGATAGGCTGACCAGTCTGAGCCACAAGACCAGCGGCAACGCCACCCTAGCCAGCTACGCCTACACCCTGGACGCCAACGGCAACCGCACCCAGGCCGTGGTCAACGAAGCCAAGTTACCCGAACAACTGATCAACAACAGCCAAAGTTACACGTACAACACCACCAAAAACCGACTGACCCAGCAAAACAGCACCGCGCTGACTTACGATCAAGAAGGCCAGCTCAAGACCCAGGGCACCACCAACTACGCCTACGACTACGCCCACCGCCTGATCAGCCAGGGCAACCAAAGCTACGTCTACGACGGCATCGGCAATCGCATCAAAGCCACCAGAAACGGACAAGTCACTAAGTACATTTACGACGCCGCCGGCAACCTGCTGGCCGAAGCCAACAACAGCAACGTCATCAGCAAATACTACATCTACGGTAAAGGCCTGACCGCGATGGTCGACGCCGCCACCGGCCAACTTTACGTCTACCACTTCGACGGCACCGGGCATACGGTAGCGCTCACCAATGCCAGCCAGCAAACCGTCAATACCTATGCCTATGATCCGTATGGCAAACTGATGGCGCAAACCGAAACCATCGCTCAGCCGTTTAAATATGCCGGGCAGGTGGGTATTCAGGCCGAGGGGAACAACCTTTACTACATGCGGGCACGGTATTACGATGCCAACCTTGGGCGGTTTATCAGCGAAGACCCGATTGGGCACAACGGCGGACTCAACCTGTATGCCTATGTCGGGGGAAATCCGATTATGTTGGTTGATCCCACCGGATTGGGCGCAGAGAGTTTTAATCTTCCAAGCCTTCCTCAAAGTATCGTAGATTTTTCTGCGGGTTTTGGCGATGTGCTGTCTTTTGGAGGTACCTATTTTGTGCGAGAGATGATGAACACTAATAGTGCCGTTGATTTGTCTTCTGGTGCTTATATGGCAGGTGCCGTCTCTGGAGTTGCTATCCATGCAATAGGATTCCGTACTGGAGGCGAGTTGAGCATAGGGAGAGATTTCCGTCTAGCACCATGGGGCAATCGAACGGGAAATCAATACGGCGAGTTACCTCACTATCATAGGAGAGGGGTTGACCAAACGGGGCAAACTATACCAGGTCAAGGCATTGGTCGACACCGGCCCTGGGAATCCAAAAGTCCTGATTCTAGCGTATGGGATAGATTCTAATGAAACTACCCATAATTGTATGCGAGGGAATGGACATCAACATGTTTTCAACGTTAGAAGACGCTTGCTCATACCTTGAGCCGACTGATGTGCAAAAAGGAACATATTCTGCCTATGATTCAGATGGTTACTTATTAACATTGTCCGTTATTGAAAAGCAAAGATCGTATTTTGGCTTTTTGAACTTTAAGAATCTTGCAGTCAATATTGAAAATACTATGGAAAGAAACAAATCAGGAGAGCTTATTGATAAGCTTGTGGCGTTTTTAACAGTTGTTGGAGAAAAAGAAGTAAAAAATACTGATAATCTGCCGGACTTAATAGAGCTTACAAAGGCCGCTTTATCGAAATAACGCGATAAGGTGCGCTGATAGGATGCTGCAGTCAGGCGCATCGGTCGTAGGAAAATCAGACATTAGCGCGCACTGGGGAATGGTTGGTGCAACGGTAAATTTAAATGAAAAAAATGAATTTAGCGGCGGATCACTTGATATTGGACTTGGTTATAACATAGGTGGTGCCGGGTCGATTGGTGGAAGTTGGAGCTTAGGTGGCGGTTTATCTGCGTCGAATTCGGTGAGAAAATGAAAATTACCATTAAGCATCTTTTGGAAGTTATTCTCGGGGAGGAGGATTTACAGTTTTTTTTGAATAAAGAAATTAAAATGGGTACCTCGATTTTTTCAGAGTCTGGTTATAGAGTAGATATAAATATCACAGTTATAAAAGTTAATTTTATCAAAAAGTTAACGACATTTTTTGGTTGGCCGCCACTCTACTATTTTAAAGGAGCTATACGGAAAGCTGGCAAAGAAACAGTAGTCACAGGCCGAATTATTATGGCATGGTATCCAAAATACTTTTTCTTAATTTGGTTTTGTTTGGTATTTATAAGTCTGATTATCTTTGCGGTGAATGCGGTCTATTTATTGATTACATTCCCGTCTTCATCAGAGCTGACAAATTCACTTTTAAATGTCGGTATCACGCTAGGAGGCACAGCTTTACTCCTTGCATTTGGAGTTATAATTTTAAAATTAATTAAGTTAATTTCTCGAAGCCAGAAAGATGATCTGAAGAAATTTTGCAAATCTCTATTCAACTCGCAAGCACTGGAGGCGAGTCCGCGTAGCTCCGATTAGCGAAGCTTAATCGGAGGCGTGTTATTAACAAGTCCGACGGCAGCGCGGTAGATGCGGTGGAAGGAACCGCATCAATCGTGAATCAGGGCAAACCACGATTTTACCAACGTACATAGAGAACATATTGCCTCAACTATCAAAAACCAAGCCGGCAGTTGATAATAGTCCTAAACGACTTCACTCAAATGGGTACCGTGAATGGCTACAATTCATGCTATTCGTAGGCTGCTACGTATTGCTTGACTACAGCTACTTCAAGATTCCGGTCGATCTGCTTGCCAATGTCATCTACTACCATGGCGTGGTGGCAATTTGCGCCGATCTGGTCAATTGGCTAGCTCCGTTGGAGCATGTACTGGCCAAGCAAAATCATTTGCTTTCGGCCAAGGCCGATCTAGAAATCGTGCGCGGCTGCGACGGTGCCGGGGTGTTGTTTTTGGTGGTGTCCGCCGTACTGGTTTTTCCGTCCGGATTAAAGCGGAAACTGCTCGGTTTATTGCTGGGCATCGGTTTGATTTATAGCCTCAATCTACTGCGTATCTTTGCGTTGTATTTTGTCATTGCTTACCAACCCGGCTGGTTTCAGCTGATTCATACCTATGTGGCACCGACATTGATGGTGGTGTTGGGGTGTTTCTATTTTGCCTGGTGGGCGTTTGGCTCGACGAATCAAAGTCATGAGCCGGCGTGAGCTGTTTGTTCTGACCCGGAGAGGCTTGCTGGCCTGGCTAGTATTGTCCGGCTTGGTTTTGTATTTTGGAGAATGGCTGGCAAAAGGGCTGTTCCCGCTGTTAAAGGCGGTCATGATCTCGATGGCTCCGAACTTATCCCCTGGCTTAAAGATGGTGAAATCGGCGCAATCCCAACTGGATTATTCGATTGAATTGTCGGCCTGGGTGTTGCGGCCTGTTTATTTGAACGCCAGCCATTTCATTCCGCCCAGCAATGTGTTGAAGTCATCCGCTCATTTGCTGCATAGCTTCGTACCGCTGGTGATCGAAGGTTCGATTCTGCTGGTGTGGCCGGTGCAACACTGGCGGCAACGATTAGTGTTGATCGGATTGGGTTTGTTGACAGCGGTTTTGGTCGTCATGGCGACTTTACCGGCACAGCTATTAGGCAAATTGGAAATATCGTTTCAAGACATTGCCGAATCGGGCATCAACCCCCGCCAGGTACCCTGGTTCGTGGATTGGATGGTGTTTTGCGAAATGGGCGGCCGCTGGTTACTGGCGATTGCAGCCGCTTGGCTGTGTATTACGTTACAACGAGCCATTCTTCGAGCTTGATCAACGAACGTCCGCTTTCTATGAAATTGACCTTGCTTGATCGGATTCACAGAAAAATTTGACTGGCCGGTTTGGGTCGTAAAGAGCCGGCCAGACCTTCTGTTTCATCGCCCGAAAGCGGTCGCTTCCACAATACAACACCCACTAAGCAATGCCTTAATCACCTGACATTCCCAATATGGCTTTGTACCGCGAGTCTTTATCGGAATGTACATAAATCGAGGTAGTAGCGATGTTTTTGTGGCCGAGATTGTCCCGCACGATTTCCAGCGGAACCCCTTTGTAAACGGCGTGGCTACCATGCGTATGGCGTAGCCAATGGGTACTGGCTCGGCGGATTTTGTCCGCCGCGACAGGGTCGGTTGGACCGATATCGTCCGCGGCGGCTTCAAAAAAGGCCTTGAGCTTTTGGTACAGCGCCGATTCGCTGAGGAAAACGGCGCTTTGCGCGTCGTCAGGCGCATCCCTTAAGCGATTGCGTAATTTGCCGACAATCGGGGTGTTCGGCGCAGCATAACCAATTGGTTTGAGTTGCCGGTCTCGCAAATGAGCATTGATTTCGTCAATCAGCTGCGGAGCAATCGGGACCTGGCGATGCACCTTACCTTTACCGACGACGTTTAACCACCATTGGTCGCCGTCGTAACCGGTGAGGCGTTCCAGATCGCCAATTCTCGCTTTGGTCAATTCGTGAAGACGTAAACCGGTCAAGTAAGCGAAGCGCAGAATGAACAAGGTTCGCCGGTGATCGGCCCGCTTATTGTCCGGGGTAGCGGAGTTGTTGGCTTGCCGTTCGGCAAAGCCAATCAAATAGTCCCAGAGTGGGGGAGACAGTAATCGATCGGTGCCCTGGCGCCGCCCGTAGCCGCGCTTGCTTAAGCCGGCGAAGGGGTTGCTGTCCAAATAGCGCTGGCCTACCAGCCAGTCGCAGCAGGCACTCAGAATGATTTCGGCTTGGCGAGCACTACTAGGTTTCAGCGGACCTTTGAACGGTTTCCATTGCGGTGACCAACGTTGTCCAGAGGGACCGATCCAACGCTCGGCCGGCTGCGGGTCTTCGAGGAAACGGCGAAATTCGGCGCAATCCGGCGTGGTCAGCGACGATATCGCCTTGCCGCGCTCAAAGATCGCCCACAACAAAAACCGCTCTATTTCCTTCCGGTAGGTGCGATGGGTCGGGGTTCCAGCGTCGTATAAGGACAACCAGGCCAAAATCGCCTCGAAATCGTTGCCGGCGTCCAATAGACACCTAGCGACCGGAGCGCGGTTTGAGCCGGATTGCCCGCTCAGATGCTCGGGTGGCCGGAATCGTTCGATGGGGGCGATATCGGACGAACCCACTGTTACCGGGGGGCGTGCCGGGGGTTTTCTAGCCAAATCCAGACTGAGGCCCAATACCTCCGCATAATCGGCAAAAAAAGCCTGAATCTCGGTGGCGGATGTTTGGCCCAAGCGCGGGATTTGCGACCACCAGCGCTGGCCATGTCGGTTGATGAAATCCGCCAACTGGCTCAGGCTGTGAATGTTTTCGGTTTGCGCTAAGCGCGCCGCGGCCGCGGCTGGCAGCCAACGGCTACAGGCTTCATTCGGTTGTGGCAATGGCGCCGGTTTGCTTTTCAGGCGATCCAAAGACTTCAAGGCTTTGTCAATCCACTCGGCACTGCCGGTGCACGGCTGTTGCCAAATGGCTGCATCGGCCGTCAAATTCAACAGCTCGGCTTTGTGCGCTAGGGTGCGGGACAGGGCCATGACGGTGCGACGGGTCTCAGCGGTACCGGCGTCATCCAAGTACGCCTCACCGAGCACTGGCCAGGATAAGCCTTGTATCCATCCCCGTAGTAATCCGAGTTCGTTGGGGGTCATCCGGCCGCCTTATCGGGGGTATTCTGGGCCGGCCGGCGTTGCTTTCTGACCAATTCGTGCAATCGGCGGCATTTGTCCTTCTCGGCCTGAAGCTCCACTTCCCGAGCAGCTAATTGCGCGCGTAAGGTGGCCAGATCGGCTTCCCACTTGAGTTGGTGTTCATGTCGATCGCTGAGTTGTTGCATCAATTGGGTAATCCGCGCCTGAGCCGTGGCCAGTTCGAGTCTAAAATCCTCCAGCTCGCGTCCCAGTGCGGTAATGGTCCGTGCATGTTCCTGACGCGCAGCGTTCTTTTCTTCCTCAATGCGAGCCAAATGCCAATCGTGTTGCTGATCGAAGCGATGCGACCAGGCTGATTCCTGTGCCTGCAGTGCCGCTTTGGATGTCGATAAACTGCCTTCCGCTCTGGACAACGCTTCTCGGGTGCTCGCCAATTCGGCGTTGGTGTGGCTGAGCGATTGGCGTGCCTCTGCCAGCGCAGTCGCCAATTCGGCATTCGTGTGCCGAAGTTCCTCGTTGTGTTGGCTCAGTTGCGATCGCTCGGTGTCCCATTGGGTTTGTTGGTCTACTAGCTGCTGTTGCAATTGGACAATCAGCGCTTGGTCGTTACGGGCGTTTTCTTCGAGTTGTTGTCGCTGTTCGTCAAACTGTTTACTGGCTTCTTTCAGGGCCAGTTGCCAGAGCGAAACGGCTGTATCCAACATTACGGCCGGCATATCCGGCCTCTCGAAGGTTTCTTTGTGCTTGTTGGCGAAATGCAGTGTCCAGTCTTTGATGGCTCGGCTGATCACGGTCGGACTATTCACACCGATTCGATCCCGAATAGCGTCGATGGTCGGAAAGCGGCCGTCTTCCCTTAACACGGTATCGCAGCATTCGTAAGCGAGGGCATAGGTATCGGTTCTATTAGACATGGATGAAATCATAATTCACAGATGATTCATCTTCGCACGAAATTCACGGCATGCAACAGGGACCGGCACGCCAATCTAACCTTTTCGTTGGTCCGTTTCAGATGGAGGGGTGGCAATATGCAGAAGCTGACCCGCTGGCAAAGTGCATTTCAGAGGCATTTAGCCAGCGGGTTTGAATTTTCAAATACGCTAGCATGGCAGCCTTTCAATTTAGTAAAGGAAGGTGAGCCATGGCCGAAACCCAATCCGGATCCGGAACAGACCTCTATAGTCGCCCCAGCTTTACGCAGTCGCTGGTGCTCAACAGCGAATATAGCAAACGCGTCCATCAACGCTACTTCAAATCCGTCGTGTCCGCGCTGTACATGATCGACACGATTTTATACATCATCGGCGAAAAGGACCATATCGATCAGGTACAAGAGGCGGTGTCCGGGTTGATCGATGCGTGTACTCAAGATCTGCTGAGAGAAATCGAGCGGCTGGAGAAATTGAGAGACGATAACGGTGTTTCCGGAACGCCCAAATACAGTAATCCCGGTCGGTACGATATCGAAATTGTCTCGCCTCAGGTGTCGCAGTTCGTCTCGTTGATGCTGAAAATGGACGACGCCATGAAATTGGTCGACACCCTTTGGCTAAGCAACATCATCCCGAACGACAAGCGCGCGGACACCGAGCGTCAATGGCAACTGCGGATTCAGAAACTGGCCCGCCGGATCATTAGCCTCCGCGGTAGTGCTTACCGAGAAGCACGTGCCCGCGGCAAGACGACCGAAGTCGAAACCGCTACACAAGCCTTGATTGACAAAGGTGTCGACCTCGATACCGACGATGGGAAAGATCTAGCGGATATCGAGACAGATGGCGAGGAAGAGACCGAGGCTGTGGCACCGAAATCCACGCGGCGGTACGGCTAACTTTTAAGCTTTCGTGGCAGGGATGCCGTGCAGGTGAATTTCAGATGCATTTAGCCAGCGGGTTTGAATTCCGGTTTTTGATATAACGGTTCGCGCTAACGTTCAAGGAAGTAGCTGGCTTCCCTAAATAATCAGCATATCTAACGACTCCCGGCGACGGGCAGTCAATTTAAACCC